>JALVWV010000262.1 GCA_027023145.1 Campylobacteraceae bacterium
CTCTTGATGAGGATGAGGTTAACTATGTTAACGCCGAGTACATTGCCAAAGAGCATGATCTGGACGTGCTCAAAGAGCAACTGCCCAACACCAGCGGATTGAAAAACCTGCTGACCGTCCGCCTCTCGACCCAGAACGGCAATGTCCTCAAGATCAGCAGTACGGTATTTGAGTCTTCACAGCAGCGGATTGTCGACATCGACGGCTACACGCTTGATCTTGAGCCCAAAGGACGCCTGATCCTCTTCAAAAATGATGACCAGCCCGGTGTCATCGGTGACGTGGGGCGCATTATCGCCGAGCATAATATCAATATCTCCGACTTCCGCCTCGGACGCGACGGAAAAGGACAGGCACTGGCCGTCGTCCGTGTCGATGATGAAGTCTCCGAAGAGCTCATCACTGAACTTTCCGAACTTGATGCCTGCATCAGTGTCCGTACGGCCGCGCTCTGATGGAGCCATTGTTGTGTCGGGGTGAGGACACCCCGACCTACGCGTAACGGTCACTACATATTTCTATCCACCATTAACTATCTCACTATTAATAAATTTGGCTTTTTTATCCCCTTGTGGGTATAATCTTTTATCTTTTAAGCAGGAGTATACATGGCAACTATTGGTATGGGAGATATCAAAAAAGGCAAGCGGCTTGAATTGGACGGTAACCCCTACAAAGTCATAGAATTTCAGCACGTCAAACCAGGAAAAGGCGCAGCGTTTGTTCGGATGAAAATCAAAAACCTCTCATCGGGAAAAGTGATTGAAAAGACGGTGCATGCCGGAGATAAATTCGAGGTGCCTGAGCTGGAACAAAAGACCATGCAGTACCTTTATGATGATGGTGAGTTTTTGCAGTTTATGGATACGGAGACGTTTGACCAAATTGGTCTGACGCATGAACAAGTTGGCAAAGATACATTTGATTTCATGATCGATGGGATGAATGCTGATATCCTGTTTCACAACGGTAAGGCAATCTCAGTCGAGATCCCCCAAACGGTTGTCCTCAAGATTGTCGAGACACCACCCAACTTCAAAGGCGACTCGCAGGGGGGTAAAAAGCCTGCTACACTCGAGAGCGGTGCAGTCGTGCAAGTCCCTTTTCATATCCTTGAGGGGGAAATGATCAAAGTCGATACGGTCGAGGGGAAATATCTCGAAAAAGCAAAATAAATTAGGAATGAGGAATGAGGAGTTAGGAATTTTGGTAGGCTTTTCCCTGAAAAGCTTTTACCGAGAAAAGGGGCTGGGACTTCAGTCCCACAAAGAATGCAATGCTTAGCACTAAACACTTAGCACGAACAGGAGGTTGACATGGCAAGCGCTCTAGTGCCATTGGCAGAAGGATTTGAGGAGATCGAGGCGACGTCGATCATCGATATCTTGCGTCGAGGTGGGGTCGAAGTCCATTCGGCGTACCTCCCCGGTGAATTTGAAAATGACTTGGTGACTGGAGCCAACGGTATCACGATCCAGGCGAATATCTCTTTGAAAAATGTTGATGTCTCTGAGTACGATATCATCGTCCTTCCCGGTGGATGGGGTGGAACAAACCGTCTGGCCGAAAACCCGTTGGCTCAATCGACCATCAAATCCTTTGCCGCACAGGGTAAATGGGTGGCGGCCATGTGTGCCGCTCCCTATGCTCTCCATGTAGCCGGTGTTTTGAGTAAGCGGTACACCTGCTACCCCAGTG
>JALVWV010000263.1 GCA_027023145.1 Campylobacteraceae bacterium
AATACCGGTATGAAGAGGATGATGACAAAGCCAACTCTATCCCTTGGAGAACCTATTTTGCTTTTGGAGAAGATTTGGGGAAAATCGACTCCAACTTTATCCGACCGGAAGTCCTTGCCGTTATTTTTGATATCGATGTGCGCTTGATCCAGGGGCAGGATGGGTTTGAAGCGGGTGATTCATTGAGAAGCTTTCTCGAGGAGAATGGACTCGACACAACGCTCTATGATCAGAAGCCTCCGCAAGAAGTCTTTGCAAAAAAAACGCCTGTCGACGCCATGGCGTGTACAGTCAATTACAGTTTTCGTGAGGGGCAGTATGCTTTTCGTTTCGACTACATCAAAAAAAGGGTCGTAAATTTTGAATTTTCTGGACACTAACAAAGCACCGCTGGTTTTGCTGCATCGCCACATCACTGCACTGCCCGATGCTGCACGCTATGACCTCATGCTGACACCCC
Source organism: Campylobacteraceae bacterium (assembly GCA_027023145.1). GTDB lineage: Bacteria > Campylobacterota > Campylobacteria > Campylobacterales > Sulfurovaceae > S017-3. Next base: position 461 of record JALVWV010000263.1, read on the forward strand.
AATTTTATGTCATGAAGCGTGAAGCACTTCCTTTGAAGTACGCATTCCAAGCCAAAAAACTCGCCCCATCCATTCTCGAGGAGTTGACGGGGGAGGGGACGTTTGTCTACGAGGTGTTCAAGGAAGGTGATACCTGGGTGTTTGTCGCCTATGATCTGCCGGAACTGGCTCAATTTCTGGAGACAAAAAAAGGGTCGATTGACCGGGTGCGCCGTCTCTATTTTGCCGAGCAAGCACGCGAAAAATTTGTCACCCCAGTGACACTGGATGAACGTGAAGTCTTGACGCTGGTAAACGATACGGCTACCGTTGTCCCCACATCGCTTCTGCACGATGCAACATCCTTTGCCCCATTTGATGAATCGTTTCGACCGAAGCAACATTTCGATATCAAACGAAGCTATAATCGTTTTCTTGACACCCGGCTGGCGATTGCTCTGGCCATCCCCCTGGCACTCCTTGGCCTGACGTACATCGCTGAGGGGTATCGCTACCATGCTGCAATCGCAACCGCCGAGAGCCGACTTGATACCCTCCTTGATGCCAACCCCTCTTTGCGGGGGGCTTATGCCCGAAAATCGATCCTCAAAAAATACGCCACGCTTAATAGGCGGCAACGGCAGATCCGTGATCGCATCAAGGATGTAAGTCATTTGACGGGCAACGACACACAAATCAACACTCTTTTCGTGGATACCAAGGGATACCGGGCGACATTGTCCGTCCCTGATAAGCCCAAGACCATCACCACCCTCAAAAAACTGGCCGCCGCCGGAGGGCTGGAACACATCAAGATCGCTGCGGGGAAACTCGAGACACGGGGGTCATTCCAATGATACGCAAATATCAGAATGAAGGGATTGTTCTCTTGGCGCTACTCCTTCTGATCGGAGGATTCCTGTACCAAAGAGGTATGGAGCGGAAATTGGATACTTCGTTGGAGCAGAGCAAAACAGTCGCTGCAGAGATCGCAAAGGCAAAAACACTCCGACAAGTGTGGTCCTCCAAAAGGCTCAAGCAAAAAATTGCTTCGCTCCGAGGGGGTGTCCCTTCGAACAAGGTCAAAACATTCACTTTTGCAAAGAATAAGCTCAATGCCCACTTCTTCCAATTAACCGGAAAAGAACTCAACAATATTGCAACCAAAATCGCTTCGCTGCCAGTACATATCCAGGAGTTTGGCGTCACCCGCATGGGATCCCAATATGCATTAAGGTGTTTGTGCACATGGTAAAAAAAACAATCATATCCATCCTCTTGATTCCCTTTTTAATCTTGGCTTTCTCCCCCAAAAAGGAGTTGCTGTTCCTGCTTGAAAAGCAATGGGCTACCCGGGGGATTGTCCTGGCAGATGGGGATGTCAAAACGCACCCTTTTGGTTTGAGTGTTGATCATCTTTCTCTCTATGTCAAAGGGATCAAAGTTGCCACCATCCGCCATCTCTCCTTATGGTCTGTATTGTTTTATACAAAGGGGAGCATCGAAGGGGTCACCTTTGACTCTTCGCTCACGTCATACCTTCCCTCCCACATTGCGCACGTGACATTGGTGCACAGTGTCATCGATCCACTCCGAGCCAAGCTACGCGTAGAGGATCCAGCCATGCAAGGGGAAGGGTCATTTCATGTGAAAAAACGAACCCTGTCGCTTCGTTTCACGAAGCTGCCCAAGGGGATCTCTACCACACGTTACCTGAAACACACCAAAGGAGGATGGGTCTATGCGCAACAATTCTGACCCCAAATACCTTTGGAGTGTCGTCTGGATCCTTGGGCTGATACTGGCGGTCAAACTCCTGTGGGTGACCGCCGAGTGGCTGATCCCTCTGCCAGTCTCCGGGGTTGTCCATCAAGGCAACACACTGAAGCACAGTCTGCACTACCGCTATCGGCTGGCATCCAACGCCCCCATCAAAACCCCAACCCAAAAAACGATCACCAAGCCCACTGCTGTCCCCCGGGTGACGCTGGATGCGTATCGGCTGGTCGCCATCTACAGTACGGGTAAGCGTGCCATCGTAACGCTTGTACGCGGAAACAAAAGCTATGTCCTCTCTACCGATCCCAATGGAGGAGACGTGGAGGGGTATCACCTCAAAAAGGTGACAGCGACAACTGCCCGTTTCCAAAAAGGAGACGATACGGTCTTGCTACGTCTCTATGAGAAAAAACACTCTTCCTCGGCTGCCGAACGATCTATCCAGCCAGTTGCTTCCACCACCAAACCCAAAAGAAAAAAAGAAAGTGCCCCCATCGTCGATGATGGGGATACCAAACGGATCGACCGCTCTTTGATCCGGGAGTACACACAAAACCCGGAAAAGATTTGGAAAAATATCGGTCTCTATGAGGTCAAAAAAGATGGGAGATTGGATGGATTTAAGGTACGGTTTGTACGGCGCGGCACCCCGTTTGAAAAGCTGGGCCTCAAGCGTGGTGACATCATCAAAGCAATCAATGGTGAACCGATTGTCGATTATGCGACTCCGATGCGCATGCTCAAATCGGCCGACACGATCGATGACCTTTCGCTCATCATTGAACGCAATCACGAAGAACAGGAGTTGAAATATGAAGTTAAATAAATTATGGGTATTGCTAGCAGCAGCCCTGATCATGACCCTTGGTCTCTTGGCTGAAGAGACGGTCAATGTCAACATTCGCAACATGGGGGTCAAAGACTTTGTCCAAATGGTCGGCAAGATCCTCAAAAAGAATGTCCTCATCAACGGCGATCTCAAGGGGAAGATCAACTTCATCGCCACCGAGCCGATCAAGACCAGCTCCCTCCTCTCCCTTTCCAACTCCATCCTCGCCAGCAAAGGGTACGCCATGGTGGATAAGGGGGACTTCATGGAAGTGGTCAAAGCCTCCGAAGCTGCCGGGATGGGGCTGGACGTCAGCAAAAATGTCAGTGGAGGGACGATGAAAACCGTCCTCTTCCCACTCAAGACCTCCAACGCTGCTGTTATCCGCGCCAAAATCCGTCCCCTCCTGCACAAAAATGCCAAAGTCGTCTCCTTCAAAAACAACAACGTTCTTGCCGTCACCGCCTACCCCCGTACTCTCCAGGCGATCAAAAAACTGATCGATTCGATTGAGAGTGCTGGACGCAAAGGGTCGACCATCATCCGCCTCAAAAACGCCACCGCCAAAGATGTCTACACCAATGCATCGGCCATGGCCAAGAAACTTTTCCCCCAAACTGTCAACAGTGAAAAAGTAGATGTCCTCAAAGACACGGCCACCAACTCCATCATTCTCGTCGGAAAAAAAGAAAACGTAGATCGGATGGTTACATACATCAAAGAGCTGGATATTCCCGGTGAGAGTGTCGAACAAAAAATGTACGTCATCCCGCTGAAAAACTCCAACGTCGAGGATATGGAGAAGATCTTGAGCAAGCTCGTAGCCCAGATGAACAGCATGAGCACCTCCGCCGCCAAAAAAGGTCAAAAAGCCAAAAAAGCCATGGTGGTAGGAGATGCTGAGCGCAACGCCCTCATCGTCCTCGCTACGGGTGACCAAATCAAAAATATCAGAGAGGTGGTCGATCGGATTGATGTCGAGAAGCCCCAAGTATATATAGTCGCTAAAATTGTCGAGATCAACGTCGGCAAAGCGGCTAAAATCGGAATGGAGTATGGGGACTCCATCGGGGTAGCCAGTCAATTCCAAACCATGCTGAAAATGCCCAGCATCGGAAACCTCCCCGGTATCAGCAAAATCAAATCCTTGTTGCCAATAGGGGGAACCACTCTGCTGAAATTTTTCGCGCTCAATGCCAAGATCAATTTTCTCAAAACCAACGGTGCTGCCCAAATCCTCAGCCAACCCTCTGTGCTGTGTACCAACAACAAAGAATCAGAGATTTACGTCGGACAGGTTCGCTCGATCCTCACCAGCACCGCTGCTGGTGACAACAAAAACGACAACGCCCGCAATAGCTATTCGCGTGAGGACATCGGAATTACTCTCAAAGTCAAACCTCGTCTTTCCAGCAATAATAAAGTCGCCCTTGACGTCGAAGCCAACATCGAAGATATCGATCCGGGCGATTCTGTAGCAGCCGACCTTCCCACCACCACTAAACGCAAAGTAACCACCAATGCGATCGTTAACAATGGTCAAACCATCATCCTCGGCGGACTGATCAAAAGCTCCAACGGCGAAAGTGTCAAGAAAATCCCCTTCCTTGGAGATATCCCGATCCTCGGAGCCCTTTTTCGCACCACCAGCAATGACGTCCGCAAGGTTAATGTCGTAATTTACCTCACCCCTTACATCGTGCGACGCAGTTCCGACTTGGTCAAACTCAAAGAGTTCCTCAACAGTCTCAACAGTATCCAAGCCCGCTACGATGAGCTGCTACTCCAGCGCCTCGGCAAGAAACCGGGTCAACACAACTTTGGCAAACCCAAAGCACCAGCACGGGTACCGCACCATGGCAGCAACGCCATGGATGTGCTGAATGGTCGTACCAGTCGTACCCACAATCAACCGATAGATGGAGAAGGAAACTTCTGATGCAGCTCCCGCAGATAAACGATGTCGATCTCGATCCGGCGATTGATGAAAATATTGACCAGAAGCTGGCGCTCAAACACTCCCTATTGTTTGCCAACATCAAAGGGAAAGAAGCTGCTGTCGTCAAAGAGGATACCCTCTCTGATGCCCTAAATCATCTAGCAAAACTCGACAAGGAATATCCTGTTTACTTGACAGACGACGACAGCTTTACTCGCCTGCGCAACAAATTTCTCGAGATTCAAACCGGCAGTGCATTTGATGAGATGGATGCGGCATCCGAAGAGCTGTTCGAAGCCGAATCCGATCTGCTCGAGTTTATCCAGAATTCACAGGATCTCCTCAACTCTGAAGAGTCTGCCCCGGTCATCAAGCTGGTCAATTCCCTCTTTTTCCAGGCGATCAAGCGGGGTGCGAGTGATATCCATATCGAAGCCCATGAACGGCGAGGTGAGGTGCGTTTTCGGGTCAACGGTGCATTGGTCAAACACCTTGATCTTGACAAAAACGTCACCACCCTCGTGGTCAACCGGATCAAAGTCATCTCCGGGCTCGACATCTCCGAAAAACGGGTGCCACAGGACGGCCGGACACAAGTCTCCATCTCGGGCAAAACCCTCGATATACGGGTCTCGGTACTGCCAACCTATTACGGTGAGCGGATCGTCATGCGGATCCTGATGCAGAGCGAGAACATCCCCTCTCTTGAGGAGCTGGGATTCCGGGAAGAGTTGACCGAAGAGTTTTATAAGCTTCTCAACCATTCTCATGGGATGATTCTCGTCACTGGCCCCACCGGTTCGGGGAAATCAACCACCCTTCACTCGTTCCTTCAGTACCTCTCTTCCCCGGACAAAAACATCATTACCATTGAAGATCCGGTCGAATACAACAGTGACGATATCAGCCAGATCCAAGTCAACGACAAGGTCGGCCTTACGTTTGCAGCCGGGCTCCGTTCGATCCTCCGTCAGGATCCCGACGTAGTGATGGTCGGGGAGATCCGGGACACCGAGACGGCCAAGATCGCCGTCCAAGCTGCTCTTACCGGTCACCTGATGCTCTCAACCCTCCACACCAATGATTCAACATCGGCTCTGAGCCGCCTCGTGGATATGGAAGTAGAACCCTTCCTGATCTCCTCTACTCTTCTCGGCGTACTGGCGCAGCGGTTGACCCGCAAGCTCTGCCCCTATTGCAAACAGCGCACTTTTCTCTCTCCTCGTGTCGCCCATGAACTCGATGTTCCCTATTCTGGCAACTATTTCAAAGCCGTTGGATGTACCGCCTGCAATTTCACTGGGTACAAAGGGCGCCAAGCTGTCGGTGAACTCTTCATCCTCACGGACAAGGTCAAAGAGTTGATGAAAGACGGAGTCAACGATCACCAAATCCGAGAACAAATGCGTGCATCAGGTATGCGTACCATCGCCGATGAGCTCAAACAAATGCTTATCGACGGCGAGATCAGCTACGAAGAAGCGATACGCGTCGGATTGATGGACAACTAAGATGCGTGTGCGGCGTGGATTTACTCTACTGGAGATGCTCATCTCCACCGCGTTGCTCTCTCTGGTACTTCTCGGTCTTTATGGCGCTCTTAATATGCAGCAGCGCTCTACCCGACACCTCTTCTCCTTTCTTACCAAAGCACTCGATGCTGATCGCGGTGTGTTGGTACTCTACCGGGACATTTTTCAGAGTGATGGAAACATCACCCTCAAAAATGGCGAGTTTGACCGTCTCTGTCTCGAAAACACTAGCCACTCTCTCCACGGCCTCGCCTCCGCCAAAGTATGTTGGATCGTCGCCAAGGAGGATCATGCACTCCTGCGGATTGAAGGGAATGGCTTCCGCCTGCCGCTTCGACACAGCGATGGGGTGGAGATCGACAAGGTGATGGCACCGGTGGCGCTGTTTGATGTCCAAAAAGACAAAACCAAAGTACTTGTCGGTATCCAGCAGGTCAACCGCGACCCGTATGTGTTTGTCGTGCAGGGGATTGAGCCGCCACCCAAGCCGGTCAAAAAGAAAAAAGATGATAAAAAGAAGGACAAAAGTAAAAAGACATAAAGGAATACACCATGAAAGCAATTTACGAAAAAGCTGGTCTGTTTTATCTCGGCAAGGATGTGGATAAGAACACCTTTGAGCCCACCGATGTGCTGACCCTTCTTAAAAATAAAAACTTCACCACTCATGCTGCGATCATCGGAATGACCGGCAGCGGCAAGACAGGTCTTGGGATCGGGATCATCGAAGAGGCGGCCATCGATAATATCCCCAGCATCGTCATCGACCCCAAAGGGGACATGGGTGACCTGTGCCTGACCGATCCAGAGTTCTCTGCTGAAACCTTCACGCCGTGGGTCGCAGATGAAGCCAGAGCCAAAGGAGAAGACCCTGCCGCGTATGCGGCCAAAACGGCCACCATGTGGAAAGAGGGGATCGAAAGCTGGGATCAGGACGCCGAGCGGGTCGCCCGCTTCGCTGCGGTACCCAAAACGATCTACACCCCCGGCAGTACCGCCGGAGTCCCGGTCAATCTTATGGGTTCCCTCGAAGTCCCTCCTGCTCCAATCATGGAGGATACGGACAACTTCACTTCCTACCTCAAAAGCACCGTCACCGGTCTCCTCTCGCTGCTGGGGATCGTCGCCGACCCTCTCGACTCCAAGGAATACATTCTCTTAGCCCAAATCATTACCCGCAGCTGGCAAGAGGGACGCGCACTCAGTCTCGCCGATCTTATCGCTGCGATCATCCAGCCTTCGTTTGAGACCATCGGTGTGCTGCCATTGGACAGCTTCTACCCCCAGAACGAACGGTTCAAAT
>JALVWV010000264.1 GCA_027023145.1 Campylobacteraceae bacterium
TCAGGTGCCCGGCTTTGACTCCGGTGAGGGTGGACTTTTTGACTTCGACAAAGTTGCCGATGTGGGTGCCCTCTAGAGTGGTCTGGGGGCGGATACGTGCCATGGGGCCGGCATCAGAGTCGATGAGAGTAGAGGATTCGATCACCGAGTGGGCTTTGATGTGGCTGCGGACGATGTGGGTGTCGCCCAGCAGAGTCACGCCGTTTTCCAGTGTACACTCCCCCTCGAAGGTCACATCCGATTCGATATAAATGGTCTCGGGCAGGTGCATCGTGACCCCTTCGCGCATCCAGTGTTCACGGATACGGCGCTGCATCATCTCCTCGGCGTGGGCAAGGTCGAGCTTGGAGTTGACCCCGAGGAACTCTTCGGCGCGGACGATCACCGGATGGACGGTTTTGCCTTCGGCTACGGCCATCTCGACGATGTCGGTGAGGTAATACTCCTGCTGGGCATTGGCGTTGCTCAGGCGGGGGATGTAGGTATCGATCACATGGCGGGAGACGCAGTAGATCCCAGCATTGAGGGTGGTGACGGCTCTCTCCTCAGGGGTGCAGTCTTTCTCCTCGACGATCCGCTGGACGTTTCCGTTCTCGATGATGACGCGCCCGTAGGCTGGTGGTGGGTCGAGCTGCAGGACGCTCATGTTGATCTCGGCATCTCCCTCAGCGAGCAGGCGCAGGGACTCTTCGGTGATCAGCGGCATGTCGCCGTTGAGGATCAGGGTGCGCTCATGCCGGGGCGTGATCCCCCGCATCGCCCCGCCGGTGCCGGGGTAGTTGATCGCATCCTGGATGTGAAACGTGATCCCCTCATAGACCGCTTCGACTGCCTTTTGGATCCGCTCAGCCTGATGGTGCAGGACGACGGTGATGTCATCGGAGATCTTCTGTGCTGCTTCGATCGAGTGGAAGAGCATCGGCTTGCCGGAGATGGGGTGGAGGACTTTGGGGGTATCCGATTTCATCCGGGTACCCTGACCTGCTGCGAGAATGACCACACTGAGTGCCATGGAGTTCCTTTGGTTGTTCTACGACCTTAATAATGCCATTGTAATCGGGTGTAATTATAGCTAATGGAGTTTAAAGGGGGCATCCTACATTCTTGGGTTCTTTCGAGGTCATAGAAAATATGAAGTCAGTGAAAACTTAAATAAAACTAAATAATATATGTTGTTGTAATTTTTCAAATTTTTGACTTTTAGCTGACAATTTTGTGCTATAATTCTAAACACAAAGATTCAAACCCGCTGATTGAGCATCGTTTTGCTCCGTACTCTACTCTCAGCCAAGGACACACACCATGAAAACCTTCACTGCCCCAAAAAATATACTGCTTGTCATTATAGCTATTGCAACACTACTGTTTACTGGCTGCGAGGAGGGAGCTTTCCCTACGGTGACTCCGGAACAACAATCCCTCTCTGTCATCACAAACTACGCACAAAACCCCGACACAGCCAAAGCGCCGGATGTGGACACCTATCACACCCTGGATATCCAAAGCGTCACCCCCTCAAACATCCAAGATGTCAACCTCCTCATCGCACGAATCGGCAAAGACAAGGTCGACACCAAAGAGGAGTTAAAAGAGGTCATTGCCAAAAGGGAGAAAGCGTTGGCTCTCATCATGGCGTATGCCTCGGACAGTACGCATGCTCCTGCTCCCACTCTGGAGACCTACCGG
>JALVWV010000265.1 GCA_027023145.1 Campylobacteraceae bacterium
TTGTTTGCTGTTGGTGTTGTCAGGGGAAACACCCTACACCCATTAATGCGTCGGGATGAGGGCATCCCGACCTACATTTCTTTCAATTCCTAATTCCTAATTCTCAAACCGTCCCCTGCTCATACTGAGCCCGCATTTTCTCTTTCTCTTTTTCCCGGCGCAGTTTGTCGGCCTCTTTGGCTCGGAACCCTTTGACATCAAAGCCCAGCCACATCAAGATCGGTGAAGCGATGAAGATCGACGAGTAGGTACCGACGATCACACCCACCAGCAATGTGAAACTGAAACTGTTGATAATCTCGCCGCCGAAAATATACAGGGTCAAGACGACGAAGAAGGTGGTCAGTGACGTTAACGTCGTCCGGGAGAGGGTACGGGTGATCGACTCATTGATAATCCCGGCGAGATCAGGATCTTTGATCTTACGAATTCCTTCCCGTATCCGGTCAAAGACAATAATCGTGTCGTTGAGTGAGTACCCGAGCAGGGTCAGAATGGCCGCCAGGGTATCCAGATTGACTTCGACTCCAAAGAGCGCAATCGCTCCCGAAGCGATGCTCACGTCGTGCACCAGTGCCAGCACCGACGCTACAGCAAAGCGCCACTCAAATCGGAACGAAACGTAGACGAGGATGCCGGCGATAGCGAGAAACATTGCCATGAGCCCTTTGGTGCGCAGCTCATCGCCAATCTTGGGACCGACCATATCGACTCGCCGTATTTTAAATTTACCCGTATCTTTCAGCAATGTCCGCACCTCATCGCCGACATCTTTGCCTACAACTTTAGAGCTGGTCTTGGTCCGGATGACGATCTCATGATCGTTGCCGAAGAACGTGACATTGGCACCTTTGAATGCCGAGTTGGTTTTGAGGACTTCCCGAACCTTTGTAATCGGCGCTTTTGTGTCATATTTAACTTGGATCAGCGTTCCCCCGGCAAAGTCGATACCGTAGTTGAAGCCTTTGGTAAACAGCAGCCCCCAGGAGAGGAGGACAAGTACCAGCGAAAGCAAACCAAATTTGCGGCTGGCTCCCATGAAATCGATCGGTTTTTTGTAGTGAAACATTTCCATTATTTTGCCCCCTCTGTCTTGATACCGAACCAGCGGCCAAGCTTGTCACGTGTGATACCGGGCAAAAGCATCTGATACAGCCCATGCGTCCCGAGGATCGCCGTCAGCATCGAGGCAAGGATACCGATACTCATGGTCAAGGCAAATCCTTTGATCGGTCCCGTACCATATGCGTACAATACAATCGAAGAGATCAAGGTCGTAATGTTGGCATCCCAGATCGCCGTGAAGGCATTATCATAGCCGTCTTCGATCGCTTTGGGGATCGATTTCCCCGCATAGAGCAATTCCCGAATCCGTTCGTTAATGATGACGTTGGCGTCCACCGCCATCCCCACTGTCAGGACGATTCCCGCCATTCCCGGCAGGGTCAGCGTCGCTCCGAAGAGTGCCATCACCGCGAGGATTAAGAACAGGTTACCGATCAACGCAATGTCCGCGATCACCCCTGCATAACCGTAGTAAAGGATCATAAAGGCAACAACCAAAACAAAACCAAGTGCTAATGCCATGGTACTCGCTTTGATACTGTCCGCCCCGAGGCTGGGGCCGACGCTGCGTTTTTCCATCACATAGACCGGAGCCAGCAGTGCACCCGAACGCAATGCGA
>JALVWV010000266.1 GCA_027023145.1 Campylobacteraceae bacterium
AGATTCAGGTTCTAGTGGGCGCAAGCCCGTGGAGGTTCAAGTCCTCTCAGCCGCACCACCTTTTCTCATTCATCTCAAAATATCTCCCCAAATATCAATGCGCTTCGAAATACATCATCTGAGTCTGCCGGTAAAATGTATAATCATCATCCGTAATCATAATGTAACGATTAGAACCGACTTTGGCAAGTCCTTCATAGTTGTCAACATGCCATCCCACATGGATATCCATCTTCGCCAGGATTTTTGAGCGACACACACCACCAAGGCACTGATTGAGATACACTTTTTTGAGTGTGACGATAAAAGGGTTGAGGAGTGAAATGTATGCACGTTCAAGCACCAGCAGATTGCCATCATCCATTGGAGCCAGGGCTACGATGCCGTTGTTGGGATGCTTTTCAGTAGGGAATGCCCATACTTTTCCTCGGAGTGAATAGACACGCTGCAGGCCATCTCCCGGGGTTTTCAGTGGACGTTCAGCTGCCGTAAGAATCCCATACTTCGGATGGTATGTGACCGCTTCGAGCATCGCATTTCCATTGAAGTATTCACTTGAATCGGTCAAGAGCTTCGGAAGTTTCTCGTCGGACAACTTCCGGCCAAAGTTTCCCCCTCGTTTCCCAAAACGTGCGATACGTGGGGTTTCCTCAAAAGCGATCAACAATTTTCCCCTTGAATCTCGCGTCATCCCTTCGGTATCCCGTTCGTTGATTGTCTTGTAGGGAATCCCTTTCGCGTCCTTAATCCATGTTGCCCCAAGTGGACGCAACGCGATCTTACGCCCAAATGTGGCTGAAAATCGGAACAGAGCCCCTCGATCACTCACCATATAGAGCTCGTGAGTGGAAGGGTACCATGCCAAATCGGATATTCCCCCAAACGGTATCCCGTCGATCTTGCGGTAAGAGAGTCGCTTTTGATCGATGATATGAATCCCCATGTAATCAATATTTTTTTTGGGTTTAATGTCTCCATAACGGTCAAACATCCCGGCAGAAGCGACACTCAGGATACCGAGGAGCACTATAACAATCTTTTTCATTTGTAACCCTTTCTATGCGTATGGTAATCATTTTGCCCTTAAGGTACGACTTATGGTACAATATGCCTATCCAAATATGAGGAAAAGAGATGAAAACGGTTTTTGCACGCTATATTCTGAGTATATCATTGATTTTGTTTATCGCAGGGTGCGATTCAGTGTCGCATGACACACACAAGCCAACCATCACTTTGCTGGGCGATGCCAATGTCACCCTTACCGTTGGAGAGGTCTACACCGATGCGGGTGCTACCGCTTGGGATGATGTGGATGGGAACCTCACCCATAAAATCAAGATTGTATCGGATGTAAACAGCAGTCAGGAAGGTGACTACACCGTCACCTACACAGTTTCAGACGCGGCAGGCAACGCGGCCGATCCGGTGATCCGTGCTGTTCATGTTCTTCCGATTCAAGACCACACACCGCCTGTTATTACCCTTCTGGGGCACCCCGATGTAAACCTTACCATGGGTGAAATTTATGTCGATGCAGGCGCTACGGCATGGGATGATGTGGATGGGAACCTCACGGACAAAATACAGGTTATATCTGATGTCAACAGCAGCAAAAGGGGCAGCTATGCTGTGCGATACACAGTATCGGATGCGGCGGGCAATAGTGCAGATGAAGTCAGACGAACGGTAACGGTGCAGAAAGAGTATGGAAAAGCGGGCATACACCCTACGGATTATCAGCCCAAAGAGAGTACCGCTGAAAGCACGGTCTATTTTCCTGCAGATCTACAAGCAGGAGAGAAGGTACCGGTGGTTTTTTTCGCTTCAGGATGGCACTCCAATGCTGAAGCGTATAAACACACGGACTACAGTACACTTCTACGTTTTATTGCCAGTCAGGGGTATTATGTGATTTACCTCAGACAAGGCTGGCTCAATGACCGTACATTTCCCCGGTACCAGGAAGCACTAGATCGGTATGCAGATCATATAGACACCACACGCATCGGTGTGGTGGGACATTCATTGGGCGGGGGCAATACTTTTAAAATCCTTGATTATTTTTCCAAAGAAAAAGGGTATGGCGAAAACGGAAGGTTTATTATGGTGATCGAGGGATGGTATGCCTGGGAGATGAATCAGGCCGATATGAAAAACCTCCCGCCCAATACCCATCTTGTCATGCAGCAGTATGGTCCTGGAGGAAACAATGTAGTCAATGATACCGACCCTCGTATTGTCCTGACAGAGTATTATATGCTCGACTCCATACCCGCAGCACAAAAAGACTATCAGGTCTATACCGATGCAAACCACACCTATCCTTATGGTGATCGAGACTATGGCGATATGCAGATCATCCTCAAGCCGCTGGATGCCCTGATGGATTATACCTTCAACCATACTGCAGCAGCACACGATATTGCGCTTGAAATAGGCAACGATGATCCATATGCGGATGGCCACGGTATTCAAGAAGTAAAACCTCAAAATGCCTATGGCAACAAATGTGATGGCTCAGACACGCACACCGATATTGACTATTGCGCTTTTGGTAAAAAATACCCCCCTACCCAGAAGTTGCAGCCTCGCGCTACAGATGATACCATCAGAAGACCTGCCGTGGGTAACCCCACACATGACAATGTCTATGGCACAACCATTGCCATCGTAAATAAAAGTGATAACGCACTATCCAACTATCCAAAAGTACAGAGCTGGAACAGCGATATGACACTCATACGGATAGGAAGCAGACTCTATAATGCTACCACACTTGAGGAGACTAACATAACGAAAAATAAAACTTCATCCGAAGCCTACAACACTCTGTGTGCTAGAAGTTCAGACTATTTTCGCTGGTCACACAAAGAGCCCGATACTTTCTATGTTGTCAACAGCGATCATCAGTTTATTGAAGGAAAAATCCAGGGGAACACCGTAGATTGTTCTGCTGTGTTGGATCCCTTTGATGAGTATGAGGTGGTGCATATGGGTCCTCATGAAGGCAACATTGATAATCAAGATACCTATGTGGTCTTTTCAGCCAAGAAACCAAATGATACAACTTTCTATGTCATTTTATACGACATTGCCCATCACGCCAGAGTGTGGACAAAGATCATGCAAAATCAGCAGTGGGAGCAGATTACAGAAAATGGAAAGAGTGTTTGGAAGCCGTCTACTCTTGACTGGATTTCAGTATCTCAATCAGGAAAATATATCGTTTTTAACAATCAAAACGGAAACAAAGATGGGATGTATCGCTACGATATCAATCTGACAAACAAGGTAAAATTGCAGTACAAATGGGAGGGGGATGGTCAGCTCTATAGTGAAGGTGGGCATGGAGATATCGGTTACGACACGGATGGGCATGAAGTATTTGTGCAATTTATCTCTGGCGTAGGTGTCTACAGTTTCAACCTCGACACCCCTGCGGAACTGGGCAAACAGCTGTTATCCTCTCCTTATGGTGGAGGGCATATCAGCTGCCGAAACACCCAACGCAAAGGGTGGTGCTATGTGACAGCCAATGCTGATTCAAATGGAGATGGACTTCGAGACGTATTTGCACTCAAAATTGATGGTACCGGAGAGGAAAATGTACAGCATTTCTCACAAACACACATCCGTGACCATTATTCTGAAACCTATGGATCGCCCAGTCCCGATGGCACAAAAGTGATCTTCAACTCCCACTGGGGAGCCGATACAATCGGTACATTTATAGCGGAAGTGCAGTAGGGGGGTTTATACGATCACCCCACCTCCCAGCAATCGCTCCCCGTCATAGAACACCGCAAACTGCCCGCGTGCCAGGCCGAAAACCGGCTCTTTTAGTTCAGCAAATCCCCGATCTCCCTGAATCGTGACGTGGGCGGGAACAGCTTCAGTACGGTAGCGGACTTTGAGGGTACAGTCGAAGTCGGTGAGGTCATCGAAGAGATTCATCTGTGCCAGACCAAAACTCCGGGCGTAGAGTTCGTCCCGCTTACCTACCGTGATGCGGTTGTGCTCAGGATCGAGGGCAAGGACGTAGTGGGGGTCGTGGGCGCCGTCGACGGTGAAGCCCCGCCGTTTGCCGATGGTGTAGTGGGCGTACCCTTTGTGGGTGCCCACCACTTCTCCGGCGGTATTCATCACTTCCCCGGGCTGGTCGATAGGCATGTAACGAGCCAGCACTTCGGTGTAGTCATCGTTTTCGACAAAACAGATTTCGCTGCTCTCTTTTTGGGTCGCCAAATCCTCGAGGACAGGGATGTCGGCAGCCATCGCCTTGACCTCCGTTTTGAGAAGGTCTCCAAGAGGGAAGATCAGCCGACCAATCACCTCGGGGCGTACTTCGGCAAGAAAATAGCTCTGGTCTTTGGAGCGGTCACGTGCCATATAGACATACTGCCCGTCGGTGCGCAGGTAGTGACCGGTGGCGACTTTTTCGATCCCGAGCGTATCGGCGAAGTCCACCATCGCACCAAATTTGATGGTGCGGTTACAGAGCACACAGGGATTGGGGGTCAGTCCTGCTTGATAGGTCTCGACGAAATAGTCCACCACCTCCGACTGAAACGTATCACTCAAATCGTGGAAATGGACGTCAATGCCGAGGTACTCCCCGACCCGCCGGGCTTTGGTGTAGTTGGCCGTATGGTAGGCGTCGTTGTCGTGGAGCTTCATGTAGACACCTGTCACATCGTACCCCTGCTGCTGGAGGAGAATCGCCGTGACAGTCGAGTCGACCCCGCCACTCATCCCCACAAGGACGTTTTCAGCCATGAATCATCCTCGTGATGCGCAAAACAGGCTCTTCGTCATACGCGACCATTTCCGCGATCGCGATTGGACGACCATCGGCGAGGAGAATAATCTCCCGACTCAGCGGCAGGTCAAACTCCAGCACATCCCCTTCGGCATACGCACGTGTCTCGGAGAGGAGACGGAGACGGGCTTCGAGGAGGCGGTGTTTACCCGGTGCGGTATCGTGCAGCGGCTCGGATATGGTTGAGACGATGTGCACCGCTTCACGACCCCCCACCTGCCCCAGCTTGGCGCGGGCTATCACTCGACCATCACGGATAAGGCGCAGGTGCAGCGGATCGAAACCATCGATGAGGCTCCCCTCTTCCAGTTTTTTGAGTTTTTTGGGGGCGATGTGGGTGCTTTTGAGCGCCAGCCAAGTGCGGCCGACGAGATCCGATCCCAGCACATCGAGCCGGAGGGTATCGGCCTGCCGGTTGTTAGACATGCAGCTCCTCCACAAAGCGGATCATCAGGCTCTCCTTGTCCGCCGGTTCGAGATCGTCGGGCACTTCCTGCCCGGTACTGACATAACTGACCGGCAATCCCTTCTCCAAGACAAATCCCAGCGCTTCCCCGATCCGCTTGGTCTCATCAAACTTGGTCAGAATCACACTGCTGATCTCGACGAAGGAGAAGTGCTCATAAATCGCCTCAATGTCGTCGTATTTGGCCGTGGCGGAGATCACGAGTGCCGTTTCGATGTCCCGCTCGGGGAGACTTTTGAGGAATTCTACCGTTTTGACGAGGCGGCCGATGTCGTAGGGAGAGATCCCGGCGGTATCGATCAGTACGACGTCGTGATCCGACAACTCCTCAAGGGTAGTACTGAACCCCTCGATGGTGCCTACTTTACGATGAGTCAGTCCGAGGGTAGCAGCGTAATGCTCCATCTGTTCGTAAGCGCCGACACGAAACGTATCGAGATTGATCAATGCCACCGAGCGGGGGTGCACCGGATCGAGAGTGTATCGGGCGGCCAACTTGGCCAGTGTGGTGGTCTTGCCCACACCGGTAGGACCGATGAGCATGAGGCTCTTGCGTGCTTCGGTGTTCTCGGGCTGGACACGGAGACGCTCATCCATCTCTTCGAGGACATAGGAGAGGAGCAGGGATTTGTCCTCCGCTACGCTGCCGCCTCTCAGTGGATCCAGCAGGGCATTGAGCCAGGAGGCGGGGAGCCCTTTGTCCCGCATCATTGCTTTGATCTCATCGATCGCTTCGGGTTGAGTCGGTGTCGGCTCGATCGCCGCTTTCATCCGCGCCATCTGATCGCGGAGTTGGTGGATCTCGCCCAGCAGCTCCTCCTCTTCGTCGATCCCAATACTTGCGAGGTAATCCTCCTGGGGTACCGAGACGACGATGTGCGCCCGCAAACGCCCCTCCTCATCCCGTTGCTGGGTCGCACGCAGCAGTTTCAAATCGCTGAAAACACCGTACTTCTCCCGCGCCAGCTCAAAGGCTTCGCGGGGGGTGGGGGCTGTAAAAGTTTCTTCTACCATGGGTATCCTTTTAGTTCCGATAGAGGCATCACGACGGAGTCCCGCTCATGCCAATGGGGGTGCGGCAGACACAAACGTGGTGACTCAATTCGGCGGTGGTCATAAAAAATAAGATCCAAATCGAGCGTCCGGGGGGCGTTGGCAAAACTACGCTCCCGGCCAAACCGTTTCTCGACGTACAAAAGATAGCGTAAAAACGCGTGCGGGTCAAGGGCAGTACGCAGATGCATCACCGCATTGTCAAAATCGGGCTGATCGGTGAAACCAAACGGCGGGTTGCGCAGGATCGGACTGGTCTCCACGATCCGCACCACTCGTGATCGCTGCCAGTACCGATAGAGCCGCTCAAACCGCGCCGGGACATCCCCGAGGTTGCCCCCGATCCCGATGAGAGCATCGTGGGTGTTCGGTGTTTTGGAAACATACGTCCGGGAGGGGAAATGGCGGGTGGTGTGCCAGGACAGTGCCATTTTTGCCTCCTTTGGACAAAGTGTGTTCTAGCTTGGGGCACGATCAATCGCATAATATACCCCAAGGGGCTGGGACTTCAGTCCCATAAACATTGCTTGCAATGTATCGCGTAGGGTGTGCAACAGCACACCAAATCGCAACGCGATTGTCAAAATACTCCCGTTGAATAACCGTTGGAAGGTGCGCAATTGCGCACCCTACGCGGAGATTTTATGATCGGCAAGGGGATGAGATTTTGACCGCATGGTGGGACTAAAGTCCCAGCCCCTTTTCCCAATTAATATATGGTCGGCTGAAGCCAACCCTACAGGCCGAGCACTCTCGCACGCCCTGCCTCCATCACCACCGTATCCTCAATCCGAATCCCAAATTCTCCGGGGATATAGATGCCCGGCTCGATGGTATAGACCATCCCCTCTTCAATCCGAGTACGGCTGCGGCTTGAGATCACCGGGAGTTCGTGGATGTCGAGCCCCACGCCGTGACCCGTAGAGTGGACAAAATATTTCCCAAAGCCTGCTTTCTCGATCACGTCGCGTGCCAGCGCATCGACCTTGGAAGCACGCATGCCGGTGCGGGCTTTGGTGATGGCACGGTCGTGGGCTTTGAGGACGGTGTCGTAGGCGCGTTGGAGCTTACGCTTTTTGAACCGCTGCTCGTACCCCATGTTGACCGTTTTGCCCACCCGGACGGTACGGGTACGATCAGAGCAGTAGCGCTCGTGCTTGAGTCCGGCATCAATCAGGAGCAGATCCCCTTTGTGGAGTTTGGTTGTGTCCGGATGGGCGTGGGGCTTGGCAGCATTGGCATTAAGCGCGACGATGGGGTCGAAGCTCAAAAGTCGCCCCTCATCACCCTGCATTACCGCCACAGCGGTCTGATACAGCTTCCGCTCATTTAGCCCGATCCCAGCGACCTCGACCAGCGCTCCAAACTCATCGAATGCCTCAGCCCCCAGCCGTGCGGCGG
>JALVWV010000267.1 GCA_027023145.1 Campylobacteraceae bacterium
GGGGCGTATTATTTTGAAAAAAAACTCACTATAGGTGATAAGATTATTTTTGAAGATATGTTGGGATATACGATGGTGAAACAGACCTCTTTTAATGGGTTAAGAGGAGTGGGGTTTCAAACAGTATAAAAGATCACCAAAAGGAGACGGGACTTCAGTCCTGCAGATAATACGGAAAAATCATCCACTTCGCGTAGATTCCGCAATTGTGCACCAATCCATTTACCAATCACAAATGACCAATTACCAATCAACCAATTTCAGCTATAATACCTCCCATGAAAACACCTCATTTCTTCACCCTCATCATCGGCACCGAGATTCTCAACCGCCGCCGCAACGACAAGCATTTTGATTTCGTCACACAAGAACTGCTCAAGCGGGGACACAAACTCACCGGCTCGTTCATCATCGAGGATGATCCCGCACTCATCGTCCAGACAATCCGTTTCATCGCTTCACAGCCTGGGGCGGTATTGTTCAGCTTTGGAGGAATCGGCTCCACACCGGATGACCATACCCGCAAATGCGCCGCCATCGCCCTGCGGGACGGTACGCTCCACAGGCACGAAGAAGCCTACCGCATCATCAGCAAACGGATTCGGACGCTTGACATCCCCAACGGTCGCTACCCGCTCCAAATGGCCGAACTCCCGCAGGGAGCTAAACTGCTCGAAAACCCGGTCAACAAAATGCCTGCCTTTTATCTCGATGATCGCTACTTTTTCATGCCCGGATTTCCCGAAATGAGCCATCCGATGGTTGAGCACATTCTGGGTACCTATTTCGATGATGCCCGGCCAATGCACCGCCTCACCCTCACCGCTCTCTGCCGGGAGACTGAATTGATCGAAGTGATGGAACAGATGCCCAAAGGGGTCGAATTTTCCTCCCTTCCCAAGCTTTACTCCGATGGCTACCGTACCACGATCTCTGTCGCCTCACAGGACAAAGATTTGGTTGAGAAGGCTTTTGTCCAGTATCAACGCTACCTCGACGAACAGGCCATCCCCTATTCCCTGAACGATGAAGGTTGAGATTACCCACCACCGTTTTGACGACGGTGTCCATGCATTTGACTACACACTCCATCGCAAACCCCACCTCAAGCACCGCTATATCCGTATCCGAAATGCCCATCCCATCATCTCTGTTTCCAAACGAACACCCCTGAAGACACTCGAAGCCTTCATCACCGATCACGCAGGGTGGATCACCCGCCAACTGGAAAAATCTTCTACACATATCACTGACTTGACCCAGCCGGGTGCTGTTGTCGTATGGCGGGGAGAGCATTTGCCCATCATAACCCAAACCGGCAAGCACAACCGACTCGATCTCAACCAACACGCCGCACACTTCACCCTCAAAGATCCCCCAACCCATGCGACACTCCTCTCTCTTCTTCAGAATTATTACAAAACCCATGCACCAAGCTATCTCCTCCCCCGCGTAAATCATTGGACAGCCATTATGAACCTTCATCCCACACACGTTGGATTCCGCCGAGCCCGCACACGCTGGGGGAGCTGCTCAGTACGAAACAGTCTCTCACTCAATACGTATCTAATGATGCTTCCGGATGACATGATCGATTACGTTATCGTCCATGAATTGGCACATATCCGACACAAAAACCATGGAAAGGATTTCTGGAAACTGGTGGAAAAATTCCTGCCAGAATGGAAAAAACAGCGCAAATCGTTACGAAATTATGAAAATTTTCTTATCTGAAAGAAGAATAAAGAAACAATCAAAAATCTTTCCGTTATAATAGGACATGCTGAATGGTCAGCAACAGGTATTGAGGTAAAAGGGCTTGTCTCTTTTGATAGAGGAAAGGGCTTTCTCTCCTTTTCCGTTTCATTTTTCACAAAGGAATGCTATATGAAAAAAATTACCCTGAGTCTTTTGATCGGTTTCGGACTGATGGTCGGCGCAACTTCTACTCTTTCTGCCGGATGCGGCTGCCCCAAGATCCACTTCGGTTGCAAAAAAGCCAAGCATGTCAAGAAGGTCAAAAAAGCCAAAGCCAAAAAAAGCTGCGGCTTCCACCTTCCTTGCCCACTCTTCTCCTGCAAGAAGTAAGTTACCGGGTAGAGCCACGTGCTCTACCCTCTATTTTCCCTCCCTTTACCTCCACATTCATAACATAAATGATAGTTTTTATCCGAAATTCCTAATTCCTAATTCCTATTTCCTATTTCCTATGGTACAATTCCCCAAACAATTCTCCCAAAAGGATTCCCCATGGATATCACAAAAATCGGTCACGGCGACAACCCCGACAGCGTCCTGGCTATCATCGAAGTCCCCCTCAACTCCAACATCAAGTATGAACTCGACAAAGACTCCGGCGCGATCTTCGTCGACCGTGTTCTTTACTCAGCGGTTCACTACCCCGCCAACTACGGTTTCGTCGCCAACACCCTCAGCGACGACGGTGATCCAGCCGACATCCTCGTCCTCGGTCAATCCCCTCTCCAGGCTGGCTCCGTCATCAAATGCCGTCTTGTCGGCGTCCTCCTGACCGAAGATGAAAGCGGTGGTGATGAGAAGCTCCTCGCCGTCCCTACGACGAAGATCGACCCAACCTATGCCGATATCCAGGATCTCAATGATGTTCCTCAGGCAACCCTCGATCGTATTCAAAATTTCTTCGAGACCTACAAAGCACTCGAACCCAACAAATGGGTCAAAGTGACCGGGTTTGAGGGGAAGAAAAAAGCCGCCGAGATTCTTGAAAAAGCGATTGCGAATTATAAAGCTTAACAGGTATTCTGCGTTTCGCGTAGGGTGTGCAATTGCACACCAAAAATACCAATCGGTGTTGTGAGGGCACAACACCGAACACCACCAACCATCCACCATCCACCATCAACCATCAACCATCAACCATCAACCAATCACGGGACTAAAGTCCCTACTCCAAATCTCTACCCACTACGCACTACCCACTACCCACTCGCATACCACCCACCAAACGCGACTGAAGTCGCGTCCCCAATACACCAACATACCATTTACCATTCCTACACAATTTTACGCTAAAATAACATAATTGTCATCAAGGATACACAAATGAACTACCAAAAAATCTTCGGTTTGGTCTTTTTGATCTATGCTCTCGGCTGGAGCATCGAGGCGACATTTTGAATCAGCATCTGACCAAAGCCAAACGGATCACCCCGCGCAAACCCAAATGGATACGCTCAGGTAAGCTTCTCTATCTGTTTCTTATCCCCCTGTTCATCTCGACGGTGATCGCGTTGGTAAGCGGAGAGTACGGGCACTTCCTCAAAAACGGCATCGGGTTTGTCCTGTTGCTTGCTGCCGCAGCCGCTACGGCCAAAGGGATCGCTCAGGAGGCGGCCTATCATGAGACCATCATCACCCGCGCCCCCAAAGTCCCGTACAAAACGATGGCGATGGTGCTGCTGGGGATCACCGTCGTCTACCTCGCCTATGTTGCCGGGGACAAACCGCTCCTCTCTTCTCTTTTTGTCGGCATCCTCGGTTCGGCTGGCTTCGGACTCTACTACGGCCTTGACCCCCGTCGGGACAAGCTCCCCGACATGGGTGACATCAACCCCGAACTCGTCCTCCAGACACTCAACGAAGCTCAGAACAAACTTGCCGAGGCGGAAGCAAGCAACGCCCGGATCACCGACCGAATCCTCCGCGACAAGATCGACCACGCCATCGAGCAAGCCCATCTCATCCTCGAGACGATCCAGCACGATCCCAAAGACCTCCGCGTCGCCCGAAAGTTCCTTGTGGTGTTTGTCGATGGGATTGCCGATGTGACCCGTCACTACACCGAAGTAGACAGCGATGATATCGATGGAGCAATGCGCCAGCGTCTGCACGATCTCATTGATGATGTCCAAACCCGCTTCGACAAAGAGCTCGCCCGACTCAAGGCCAACAACCTCTTCGACCTCGATGTCACCATTGATGCACTCAAAGCGCAGGTCAACCACTAATCCAAAGGAGAATCCATGCCCCAGACCCAATCATCACCCACAAACAAAACAACAGAATCGACACTCCCAGCCGCTGTCAAAGAGCAGGTAGAAGCTGCTATCATCAAACAGGATGAGGATCTGCCCGCCATCCTCCCAGAGGAGCAAAGTGCCCTCGAGGCTGCCATGGCTGAGATTGACATCAACGATCGAAACTCTGTGATTTTCTTCGGAGCTTCTGCTCAAGAAAAGCTCGATGAAATCTCCAACCGGATGATCGACGGGGTCAAGAGTCAAGATACCGGTGCGGCAGGCAATGCGCTCAATAACATGGTCGCCAAAATCCGAGGTTTTGATATGGACAAGCTCAATCCAAACCAGAGACTCAGCTGGTGGGAGAAACTCATCGGCCGCGCCAAACCACTGGCAGTCTTCCTCCAGCAGTATGAAGAGGTGCGTGACCACATCGACGTCATCACCAACGACCTCGAGAAGCACAAAGCCAAACTCATGACTGATGTCGTCTCTCTCGAAAAACTCTACGATGCCAATCTCGACTATTTCCACAAACTCGAACTCTATATCCTCGCCGGAGAGAAGAAAATCGAAGAGCTCAATACCGTCATCCTCCCCGAGTATGAAGCCGCTGCCAAAGACGAAGAGATGCTTGCGGTGCAAAACCTCAAAGACATGCGTGCCTTCCGCGACGATCTTGAGCGCCGTGTTCATGACTTGCGTCTGAGTCGTCAGGTCGCCATGCAGGCACTCCCTTCCATCCGTCTCATCCAGGAAAACGACAAATCACTCATCAATAAGATCACCTCAACGCTGGTCAACACCGTCCCCCTCTGGCGCAACCAGCTGGCACAGACGGTAACCATCTTCCGCAGCCACGACGCTGCGACCGCGATCAAGGAAGCGACCGATCTGACCAACGATCTGCTTGAGAAAAATGCCGAGGGGCTCCGCGAAGCCAATGCCGAAGTGCGCCGCCAAATGGAGCGGGGTGTGTTTGACATCGAGAGCATCAAAAAGGCCAACCAAACCCTCATCGACACCCTTAATGACTCATTGAAGATCGCCGAAGAGGGCAAAGCCGCCCGCAAAAAAGCCGTCGTAGAACTCGAAGAGACCGAAGCCAAACTCAAAGAAGCACTCCTTGCCGTCCACGCTCGTAAGGAGTCCAACGAACATGCGCAGCTTTCCGAAGCTGTTTCTGCGACCAACACCGAAACAAAGGAGGGGTGATCATGGGACTTTTTGACTGGATTTTTGGCCAATTCATCGATGTCATTGACTGGACGGACGACACCCACGATACGATGGTGTGGCGCTTCCCTCGTCAGGGCAATGCCATCAAATACGGCGCCAAACTCATCGTCCGAGAATCCCAGATCGCTGTGTTTGTCAACGAAGGGCAGATCGCCGATATCCTCACCCCAGGCACATACGAGCTTGAGACCAACAACCTCCCGATCCTCACCGATCTCCAACACTGGGATCATGGATTCAACTCCCCGTTCAAAGCCGAAGTCTATTTCCTCAGTACCAAGCGCTTCACCGACCTTAAGTGGGGCACCAAAAACCCCATTATGGTACGCGACAGCGAGTTTGATATGGTGCGCTTGCGTGCGTTTGGTACGTACGAAATCCGTCTGGACGATCCCGAAACCTTCCTCAAGGAGATCGTCGGTACCGATGGTCACTTCACCACCGACGAGATCGAAGGGCAACTGAGCAACCTCATCGTCTCCAAGCTCGCCGTGATCCTTGGCAAAGACGATACCCCTGTCCTCGACCTTGCCGCCAACTATGAAACGTTTGGACAGTTTATTACCGAGGGGATCGCCCCCTTCTTCCAGGAGTACGGTCTCGAGCTTACCAAAATCCTCGTGGAGAACATTTCGCTCCCCGAAGCGGTGCAGCAAGCCCTCGACCGGCGTACCTCCCGTGCCATCACCGGCGATCTCGATGCCAACCTCAAGTATCAGGCCGCAGAAGCGATGGGCAAGACCTCCGGGGGCGGCACCATGGGTGACATGGTCGGGATGGGTGCCGGTGTCGCCATGGGTCAGATGATGGCTGATGCTCTGAAACCCGGCCACGAGAGCGCATCTGCTACCCCTCCGCCTCCACCGGATATCAAGCACTACTTTGTCTCCATCGACGGCCGCAGCGAAGGGCCTTTTGGGCTTGACGAAATGCGCAGCATGATCGCAGAGGGGACACTCACTCGGGACACCTATGTCTGGCGTGAAGACCTCGATGGATGGAAGGAAGCTGCTCACGTCGTCGGGGGGCTTTTCCCTCCCCCTCCCCCTCCTCGACGATAGCCCATGAAGTTCACCCCCATCAATTATACCTGCCCCGGTTGCGGGGCGCCGCTGAAATTTTCCCCGCTCACAGGGACACTGCGCTGCGAATTTTGCAAGCGTGAAGTCCCCATCGAGGGGGAACATGCTCCGGTCATAGAGCACGATCTCCATACGGCACTGGTTACCCTCGACCAGGCTCCCAATGAAGAGATCACCAAGGAGATCACCTGCCCCAAATGTGGAAGCAGTTTCACCCTCGACCCGTATGCAGTGAGTGCCAACTGCCCCTACTGCGGCACACCAGCAATCACCGAGTTTGTCCGGGATATTCACCCCGAGTCGATCCTGCCGTTTCAAGTCTCCCACAAAGACGCCCAAGCGATCTTCGCCCGCTGGATTGGCTCCCTCTGGTTCGCCCCCGGCGAGCTCAAGCGCCTCGTCGATACCCAGAAATCCCTCACCGGCTATTATCTGCCATGGTGGACATACGATGCCGACACGACAACCGGGTACACCGGGCAACGGGGAGACATCTACTACGTCACGGTACAAAAACGGATGATCGTCAACGGCGAAGAACGTCTGGTCGAAGTTCAGGAGCCCCGCATCCAGTGGACACCCGTCAGCGGTCAGGTTACTCGCAGTTTCGATGATGTAACCATCCGCGCCTCCCAAGGACTCTCCCGAAAGATTCTCGATGCCCTCGAGCCGTGGGACACCTCCCAGCTGGTACCGTTTGACCCCAAATACCTCAGCGGCTTTGATGCCGAGGAGTATACGATCGGTCTGGATAACGGCTTTGAAATGGCGCGTGTCAAAATGGACAGCGTCATCCGCTCCGACATCCGACTGGACATCGGCGGCGATCAGCAACAGATCCTCGACTACCATACCCAGTACCACAACACCACCTACAAAAACACCCTCTTCCCTCTCTGGATGACCCACTTCACCTACAAAGGCAAAGAGTACTACTACGCCATCAACGCCCAATCCGGCCGCATCACTGGCGAACGTCCCTACAGTTACACCAAGATCACTCTGTTGGTGCTCTCCATCCTCGCCGTCCTTTTCTTTGCAGCATTTTTTGATCAGATCCGGGAGAGGTATGTAGAAAATTTTTCCAACAACTCTGTGCCAAAGACATACCCGGCCGTCCCACCCACCTCAGCCGATATTTTTCGACAGATAACAGACTGTGAAAGTAACGGAGGTGTTTGGGATTACGTGAATGAATGGTGCGAGAGATAACGACTTCATTCCCACGCTCCTGCGTGGGAATGTGTACCAATCTGTTCCAAGCAGTAGAATCTTCCATACCCAACATAACGTGCATATGCATTCCCACCGGGACGGTGGGGAACGAGACAAAATAACGATTTTAGAAAGTGGTGCAAGCGGTCACACAACCGCTTACGAAGAAAATTCAGGAGAGTATTTCAGGAGGA
>JALVWV010000268.1 GCA_027023145.1 Campylobacteraceae bacterium
TCTCCGCGATCCACTGGATCCACGCAGCGATTCTGATCTTTATCCTCATCGGCGCCACACTCAACCTTCCCGATCTCCCGGCCAAAGGGGGCGATCTGAGCCCGTTCAAAGGGCACATGATCCTCGGGATTTTGGCCAGTATCCTGACCGTGATCCGACTCTTCATGCTCTGGAAACAGCCCACACTCGAACCGCTTGATATGGGGGCATTCCGCGAAACCATCGTCCGCTGGAACCATCGCCTCATCTATCTCTTTCTCATCCTCACCGGCGCTAGCGGTCTGGCCACCGCCAACAGCACCAACCTCGGCGAAGTCGTCATCTTCGGCAACAATCCCTCTGTCTACAATGGATCGGACGGGATCACTGCTACCCTCGGCACCGTTCACAGTGCCAGCGCCTACATCCTCATGGCACTGATCGCCATGCACATCGCCGGGACGATCCTCTACATGATCAAATCCAAAGAGAACATTCTTGGGCGTGTGGGGTTTGGGAAGGGGAAGTAGCCTCTTTCAAAAAAATATGCTAAACTTTCTCCCAATATAACAGGGGAGAAACGCGAGATGGTACAACTGACAAAAGACGAAATCTGCGCTTTTGTCAACCGTGCCCGTACGTCCCGCACCAATCACGCTCTTACCCTGTGTCAAGTTGATCTCAGCCTCTCACTTAAAATCAAGCAAACCATACCTCTGACCCTGAACGATTATCATGTTGTCATTACGGAAGAATACATCCGACATGTCAAAAATGGTCACAAACACGACGTGGATCACATCTGCCGCATACCAGAGATCATCGCACATTTCGATACCGTCAGCAAAACCATTGAACCCAACAGACGTACAGGACGAACAGAGATTTTTGTCGTTTTTGAAAAAAAGTACTCCGACGGCACGGTAAAACTGGTCAAGCTCCGAGACATGAGAGCAAAAATATTGTCATTGAAAACACTGTTTCGAAAAGAATAGAAGAACCGGCAGACCAAAAACTACCGGAAGGGTGATGGCTGTGGTTTGATGCCTCACCTCTTAGGGCGATCCCCAAACTTACGTCTCAACACGGACGCCATCTGGTTTTAGACCTGTATTATACCATAACTTCGTTTCATTTTTTTAAAATTGATATTCAATTGACATAAGACAGATATCATTGCCTATCTAAAAACACGAAGGAAAAACATGACCACCACAAAAATACTACTCACCACGGTTATCGCGACAGGCACCCTGCTCTCTGCCAATGAAATCAATGCCACCAAACTTTTTGAAGCCAATTGTGCAGCCTGCCATATCACCGATCTCTCCAAGATGAGCAACAAAGGTGCCTTGATCGCACCTCCAGCGGATGAGATCATGACCCATGCCAAAGAGGAGTTTGGTGCCGACAAAGCGAAGGCGGTCAAATTCATGGCCGAATATGTCCGCAATCCAGACCCCATGAAGTCCTTCTGTGCTTCGATCGAGACCTTTGGAGTCATGCCATCACAAAAAGATGCCGTCACCGCCGAAGAAGCCAAAGCGATCGTCTCGATGATGTTTGACACCTACCCACGCCAAGCATTTACCCAAATGCAAGCCAAAGAGGGAGGCGGACACCGAGGGATGACCTTTGAGAAGCTCGACCAAAACAAAGACGGTAGCATCACCGCCAAAGAGTTCCAGC
>JALVWV010000269.1 GCA_027023145.1 Campylobacteraceae bacterium
ACGCCAGAGAAGCAGGAGGTGTTTTTGCAGGCTTTCCAAGTGTTTCAGCGTCAGACACTCCCCTACATTTTTACCCTGTATGTTCTCTATCATACGTTGCTGATCTGGCAGAGCGGGATGACTTTGGGTAAATATTTTGCCCGTATCCGGGTGGTGCGAGTTGAGGATGGGGGATCGGTACCATTTGGATCGGCGTTGGCTCGGGGGATGATGCGGACGATAGGGGAGATGTTTGTTGCCTATTTGACGTTTGTTCCAGCATGGTTTACGCCGCTGCGTCAGACGCTGCATGATCGCCTTGGCAGGACGGTTGTCGTGAAGGTGGAGCGAACATCGTGAGCCTTGCGATAGAGACAGAACAGATCGAAGCGGCACTTGACGTACTGGATCTACCGCAGCTCATCACCCGGGACGATATCAAAAAGCGTTATCGACAGCTTGCACACGAGCACCATCCTGATCGCAGTGGTGGCAGCGAGAGGATGGAGCAGATCAACGCAGCATACACACTCCTGATGGAGTACATTGATACGTTCCGGTACCGTTTTGATGCGACCGAGATCGCCCAGCACTATCCGGAGGGGAGCCATGCCCAAAAGTTCACATTCTAAAATAGTTTTTCGTGATCGCCTCGATGCAGCCGATCAATTGATCGAGGCGATGCCGATAGAGAGTCTCAAAGAACAGCAGGTAACTGTCCTCGCGATCAGCGAGGGGGCGGTGCCCATAGCCGATCGGGTGGCGCAAGCGCTGGGGGCGCCAATGGATCTCTTCTTCAGTGAGCGCATCCCTGCGCCCAACAATCCTGACCTCCCCATCGCCCGGATCAGCGAAACGCAGACGTTGGTGATGGATCGGGTGCTGATTGATTCCTTCGGTATCGATGAAGAGTATGTCTACAACGAAGCCAAACGCCGTCACGATGATGCCATCCTCTCCCGTGTCTATCGCTATCGCCATGGGGAACCGATCCCTCCGATGGTCGATCGGGTTGTGGTACTGGTCGATACCTGTGTTGAGACGGGATTGACCGCCCTCACGGCGATCAAATCAATGATCGAAGCGGGTGCGCAGAATGTCTACATTGCCGTCCCGATCCTTGATGCATCTGTCCAGGAAAATTTGATCACGGTGTGCGACGGAGTCTACTCCTCCCACACAATCCGGGATTATATTGCGGTCGACTACTATTATGATGATAGTGAACCCCTCTCAGAGGAAACCATAGAAAGGATACTACAGACTTATGAATGAAACAACAGTGCGGATAGAGAGTAACGGAATCAAGGAGGAGTTTGACTTCGGGAGAATTGCCCGACAAGCCAGCGGATCGGTGATGTACCGACAGGGCAAAGCCGTGCTCATCGCGGCGGTGGCTGTCGATCGTAAGCCGGTGGACGAGAACTTCCTCCCCCTGACCGTGCAATACATCGAAAAAGCCTACGCCGCCGCCAAGATCCCCGGCGGATTTATCAAGCGCGAAAGCAAACCGAGTGACTTCGAGACGCTCACCTCCCGGATCATCGACCGCTCCGTCCGTCCTCTTTTCCCTGATGGATTCAATTACCCGGTGACGCTGAGCATCTTTGTAGTCAGCAGCGATCCTGAGGTGGATCTTCAGGTCGCCGCACTCCACGCGGCCAATGCGGCATTGCTTGTGAGCGAAGTCCCCGTCGAAGCAAGCGTCGCGGCGGTGCGCATGGGGCGGATCGACGGGACGTTTGTTACTAACCCAACCCTCTCGCAGATGGAAAGCAGTACCCTTGACCTGTTTGTCACCGGCAAAGGGGAAGAACTGATGATGATCGAGATGCGGGCGATCGCCTCGGAAAAGATCGATGATGTCGAGTACGACCCAATGGGACTTGATGCGGGGATGGCACCGATGCCGATCGTGCTGGAACACCAGGAGAGCAATGCTCTCAGTGAAGCGGAGTTGATGGAGGCTCTAAGACAGGCGACAGCTGCGATCGCCGAAGCCTCTACCCTCTATCAGGGGGAGATACTCCCGCACAAAGCGACCCGTCGTATCCCGGTTACACCCCGCGACCTGACGACGGAGCGTTGGACGACATTGATCACCGAGAAGTATGCATCAGAATTGAACAGCGCCATTCAAGCCGCCGCCAAAAGTGAGCGGGCTGAAGGGCTCCGTGATCTGGTTGAGCAGATCATCGCCGAAGCCGACGATCCTGAAGCCGCACTCGCCGAACGGGAAGCGATCAAAGCGGCCGTCGAGCAATGCAAGAGGCAGCGTGTCCGCGCCATGATCCTTGAAGAGGGGGTGCGTGCTGATGGTCGGAAGTTGGATGAAGTACGCCCCATCACCATTGAGACCAACATTCTCCCCAGTGTCCACGGCTCCTGCCTCTTCACCCGTGGGCAGACGCAGGCGCTCGTCACCGCGACGCTTGGTGACAGCAAAGGGGCGCAAATGTATGAGATGCTCCAGAGCAAGCAGACCCAGAATGAGCGGTTTATGGTGCATTACAACTTCCCCGGTTTTTCGGTCGGCGAAGCCAGACACATCGGCGCCCCCGGTCGTCGGGAGCTCGGACACGGCAACCTTGCCAAACGGGCGCTTGAGCCGGTGATTGATCTCAACATGGACGGCTCGATCCGCCTCGTCTCTGAGATCCTCGAGAGCAATGGGTCTTCGTCGATGGCAACAGTATGCGGTGGTTCGCTGGCACTCTGCGGTGCAGAGGTCGACGTGAGTGACCTCGTCGCTGGGGTGGCAATGGGACTGGTGATCGAAGGGGACAGACATGCTGTCTTGACCGATATTATGGGTCTTGAGGATCATGATGGCGACATGGATTTCAAAGTCACTGGTACCCAGACGGGGATTACGGCTCTCCAGATGGACATCAAACTCGGCGGACTCGACCCGGCGATCCTCTCCGAAGCCCTCACACAAGCCCGGGAGGCACGCCTGCATATCCTGAAGATCATGGAGGAAGCCAAATCAGCTATTCAGCCCAGCGGGGCTCTCCCTTCCGTAGAACATTTCATGATCAATCCCGCCAAAATCGTCGACATTATCGGCAAAGCCGGTTCGACCATCCGCGAAATCATTGACAAGTTTGAAGTCGCGATTGATCTTGATCGGGATCAGGGTGGGGTCAAAGTGACCGGTCATGATGCCGCCAAAGTCTCTGCTGCCAGAGCCCACATCGAAAAGATTGCCGGAGCCCCGGAGCGAAAGCAGATGCAATATGAGGTAGACAAAACATATCACGGAACCGTCAAAAAGATCGTCGACTTTGGTCTCTTCGTTGAGATGCCAGACGGTTACGATGCGCTTTTGCATATCTCCAAAGTCGCCAAAGGGCGGGTCAATGACCTCCACGAACGCTATGGCGAAGGGGATCCGATTGACGTCGTCGTCCTTGAGCAGAAAGGGCGCAAGGTAGAATTGGCGACGTTGGAATATGTGGGGAAGTAAATTAGAAATTAGAAATTAGAAATTAGAAATTAGAAATTAGAAATTAGAAATTTTACGTTTGGAGCAGGGGCTTTAGCTCCGTTCAGTAGGACTGAAGTCTCAGCCCCAATCTTCTATCGTAAATGGTACTTAATCAAATCCGGCTTGGCAATCGGCATATAGGTGTTGCGGGTGATGACGATTTTGGTTTGGCCGATTTTGGCCCATCGGAAAAGGGTGGGGATGTGTTTGGGGCTGATGTGGATGCATCCGTGACTCATCCAGTCGACGTTACCCTTGTGGAGGGCATGCCCGTATTTGGTAAAAAAGATACTGTAGTCCATGTTGTTGATCCCAGAGGGTTCGGGGTAGTTTTTGGACATGTAATACCGTTTTTTCTTGAGGACAGTGTAGATGCCTGAAGGGGTCGGGAAGTCGTTGGCTCCGGAAGTGATCGGACCGGTAAACCAAACGTCACCATCCCGATCAACGGCATAAAAACGTCCGTCACTCCCCCGCTCGCGCACAGAGACCACAACAAACTCTTTGCCAAGAAGATCAACGCGTTTTCGGCTTCCTTGTGCATCAACTATTTCAAAAATGGTTTTACTTTTTGGGATCACCTCTCGATGGGGATTGGGCATGGAGATATCGGCCATCAGTGACAGAGGGATGAGCGTTAGTAACCCTATGATGTTGCGTACAAACATAATTGTTAAACCTTTCAAATATATGTGACATTTATTTTACCAAAAATGAGGTGAAAAATGGCACTAAAACGACAGAAGACCTCGAAAATAGATGTTTTTTGGGTGCAGACAAAGAGCTTTTAACGCCAAAGGCGCTATAATAACGCCGTCTTGATGGGATGATCAGTAGGGATACGCAAGCCGAACAGATCTCAGAGAGTCAGTCGAAGGGGACTCAAAGCCCAACTCACAAAAGGATTTTTCATGAAAAAGTATTTTGCACTTTTCCTCGCACTTGGCGCGTTTGCTTTTGCTGGTGAAGAGGGTGGCAAAGCGATGATCCAGGCTTACTCTGTTGTTGCAGCAGGTGTCGGTCTTGGTCTGGCAGCACTTGGTGGTGCAGTTGGTATGGGGAGCACCGCAGCTGCTACCATCGCCGGTACAGCACGCAACCCCGGTCTTGGTGGTAAATTGATGACGACCATGTTCATCGCCCTCGCGATGATCGAAGCACAGGTCATCTATACCCTCGTTATCGCTTTGATCGCACTCTACGCCAACCCTTACCTCGGGTAAGCTCAGCTTACTCTCAGTAACGGGCAGCTATAATTCTGCCCGTTCAAATCTACCGGATAGCTTTTCTATCCAGTTTTCACGCGGCAGTGGTGGAACGGTAGACACGCCAGCTTGAGGGGCTGGTGGGCGCAAGCCCGTGGAGGTTCAAATCCTCTCTGCCGCACCATACTTCGCAGTACTCCCCGAAATATTTCTTTCTGAAAATCATCACTTTTAAAATCTTTTCTTTTTGAATATGATTGAGATTTATGTATCAAAAATATACTTGAATGCCAAAAAGATGACATCTAGCACAAAAAATAGACTCAATCAAGTTATAATAAAGGTTAATTATTTTATTATTTCGCGTGACTTGATTGCATGTCAGGCTCAGGCTACTCACAGAAGTGTCAATGTTGCATCGCACTTCTGAGACTTGAAAGATCATAGAGTTAACACTGTATTGTATGTGTTTTTGGGTGGATGGCGAAGGATTGCCCTCCACAAACTCAACCGATTATAAGGAAGTGTCCTATACAATCGGTCGATTAAAATTATTTTAAAGGACAATCAGATGACAAAAGCAGATTTTGTTGAGTTGGTAAAAGAGCAAGGTGACTACGAGAGCAAAGCAGCAGCAGAGAAGGCAGTGAAAGCCTTTACCGATGCGATCACGGCAGCCCTCGTCAAAAAAGAGAGTGTTTCACTTGTAGGTTTCGGCACCTTCTCTACTGTAGATGTTGCAGCCAAAGAGGGCAAAGTCCCCGGTACCAATAAAACGTATAAAAAGCCCGCCCACACTGCTCCCAAATTTAAATTTGGAAAAACCATCAAAGACGCAGTCGCCGGCTGATTGTCGTATTGCCTTCAGAAGCGCATTTTCGCGCTTCGACTTCTTCTATTTTTCTACTCTTTTCCAAACCATGTTTTGACCCGTTTGAACGCACTCTCAAATGTCCCCTTGTGCGGATGACTCTCGATGCCAAAACTCTCTTGGAGTTTTAGTAACTGTTCTTCTTGTTCGGTGGTGAGCTTTTTGGGGAGGGTCATTTTGATTTGAGCGATGAGGCGCCCTTTGCGCCCGCTGTGGACGTCGGCAACCCCCTCGCCGTTGAACACAAATTGTTCACGGTCGCGGGTGCCGGGTTTGAGGTTGAGTTCGAGTTCGCCGCGGAGTGAGGGGATCGTGATGCTCTGTCCGAGGACGCACTGGGTGAAAAAGACGGGCACTTCGATGAAGATATCATTCCCTTCTCGGATGAAATGTTCATCCTCTTCGACAAAAAAGGTGATATAGAGATCGCCTCGTCTTCCATGGCGGTCTTCGTTGCCATAGCCTTGAGCTCTCAGGCGGTTTCCAGTATCGACGCCAGCAGGAATGTCGATCGTGACAGTTTGTTTCTTGCTCTCATAGCCTTTGCCATGACACTGGGAGCACGCGCTGGCGGCTGTTTGCCCCGCTCCATGGCAATGCGGACACTCCTGAGCAAACGTCATAAAGCCCTGTCGCATCACCACTTGCCCCTGACCACCACAGGTGGCACAGGTGGTCATCTTGCCCCCTTCGGCTCCGGTACCGCTGCATGCTTGGCAGGGGACTTTGTACGTGATGGGAATCTCTTTTTTGGTACCGAAGACTGCTTCGTGGAAACTCAGGCGCAATTCGATCTCGAAATCGAGTGCATACTTGGTCGAGGGGTCGCGTCGTCGCTGACCCCCTCCACCAAATCCGCCCCCGAACATGGAATTGAAAATATCCATGATATCGTCCATACTGTTGGCATGGAAGCCGCCCCCCTGACGCTCCAAACCTTCTTTACCGTATCGGTCATAGATCTGGCGTTTTTCGTCGTTGCTGAGGATTTCATAGGCTTCGTTGATGTATTTAAACTTCTCTTCGGCCTCTTTGTCTCCAGGATTTTTGTCCGGATGGTACTTGATGGCCAGTTTCCGGTAGGCTTTTTTGATCTCAGCTCCACTGGCATCACGACTGATCTGTAGTATTTCGTAGTAATCCATCGATTTCATTTTCTGTGCTCACTTCATGGAAAGTTTTCGCGAATTCTACCATACTTGTAGTATAATTAGCCCAAATTTTCCAAGGATATTTTTTATGATCACCCACATTGTCTTTATCGCACTCAAACCGGAGAACAAAGCTGAAAATGCCCTCGAAGCCAAACGACGCATCGAGGCTATGATAGGGAAGGTCGAAAGCCTCCGTTCTATCGAAGTCGGGATCAACTTTACCGATAAAGAACGCGCCATGGATCTGGCATTGACCGCCCGTTTTGATGACCGGGAGGGACTCGAAATGTATGCGACCCATCCGGCACACCTTGAAGTCATTGACTTTATCAAGTCGGTGGCGGAATATACGAAGGTGGTGGACTATGAGAATTAGGAGTGAGGAATTAGGAATGAGGAATTTCGGTATGTTTTTCTCCGAAAAACTTTTATTATGCGTAGGGTGTGCAATAGCACACCGGGAATAACGTGTGAATCGGACATGAAACGCTACAAAATCGAACCCTTCGAAAACCTCGTCGAAGCGTTCAACGCTCTGCCCGGTATCGGCAAGAAAAGCGCCATCCGGTTGGCATATCATATTGCAATGGTAGACGGCTTCAGCGGGGTGAAGCTTGCTCATGCGATCGAAGACGGGGTCAACTCCATCCACAAATGCCTCCACTGCCACAACATGAGCGAAGATGAGCTGTGCTCCATCTGTGCCGACACCGGGCGGGATCGCACCCAGCTCTGCATTGTCCAGAGTGCCAAAGACATCCTCAGTGTCGAGGAGAGTGGTCAGTACAACGGTGTCTATTACGTCATCTCACGCTTGGAAGATATGGACGAGAGCCATCTGCTGCATCAGACCGAAGGAGTTAAAGAGGTAATTTTCGCCTTTCCGCCGAGCATCGCCACCGATACGATGATCCTCTACATCGAGGAGAAACTCTCCGGCAG
>JALVWV010000270.1 GCA_027023145.1 Campylobacteraceae bacterium
GTATGGGCTTTCGGCTGGGTTTGCGCTGTTGCGGGAGCAGATCGCCGGGCGGTATCGGGAGCGGGGGTTTGAGACGAGAGCGGAGAATATCCTCATTACCTCAGGCTCGCAGCAGGGGCTGGATATCATCACGCGGTACCACTCCGGGGCGGACATCACCATCGAGGAGCCCAGTTATCTCGGGGCGTT
Organism: Campylobacteraceae bacterium; assembly: GCA_027023145.1. Classification (GTDB taxonomy): domain Bacteria; phylum Campylobacterota; class Campylobacteria; order Campylobacterales; family Sulfurovaceae; genus S017-3. The sequence continues at coordinate 190 of JALVWV010000270.1, forward strand.
GAATGTGTTTACATTAAATAATATGAACACGCACGCCATTCCGCTAACCGAAGAGGGGATCGATGCGGATACCTTTGGCCGCAGCCTTGAGACCAGCCGGCTGGCGTATCTCATCCCCGATTTTCAAAACCCCAGCGGTACGCGCTACACGCCTGATCGCCGAGAGACCGTCGCTGCGATGCTCGAATCCCACCAAACCCTGCTCATCGAGGATGCCCCCTACAACGAACTCTACTTCGATGAGCTGATCGGAAGTATCAGCGCCATGCTTCCCGGCCAGAGCTACCACCTCGGATCGTTTTCCAAAGTCCTCGCCCCCGCACTCCGCATCGGCTGGATACGCGCCGACACCCGGCTCCTCGAACCGCTCATCGCGTACAAGGAAGCGATGGACTTGCACACCTCCGGGATTACGCAGCGGATCGTCTCGGCGTATCTGGAGGAGAGTGATGTCTTCGAGGCGCACTTGCAGACGCTCCGAGCCGTCTACCGGGACAAGATGCACGCCTTCGCCGATCAGCTCGATCGCCACCTGCCAGAGTTTGTCTACAGCAGACCTGCGGGCGGGATGTTTATCTACGGTCACCTTGCGGGGGTCGATACTTCTGCGCTGGTGCAGCGGTGCCTCGGGGAGGGGGTTGTGTTTGTGCCGGGGGTGGAGTTTGGCGGAGCGCGGGATGCTATTCGGTTTAACTTTACGCACAGTAGTTTGGAGGAGATAGCTGAAGGGATCAGACGGATCAAGGAGTGTGTGAAGTCGGAGTAGGGACTTTAGTCCCGTGTGCACTGGTTCCATATCTCCCGATATGGAACCCATACACGCTATTATTAAAGTGGAATAGACGTTCCTCATCAGGAGATTGGGAACGAGAGGAGAAAGTTTGATGGTCTTCTAAATTTCGATAAAACGGTTTTCAGTGACCGTGATGATAAGGTATGTGGTCGTTTGCATCACCATCTATGCCACACTCTGACCCAACCGATAATCCAGCAGATGGGGTTGGCGATCGAGGAGTTCAAGCAGCACCATGGTTGCGCCGGTGGGGCGACGCTGTCCCTGTTCCCATTGACGAACAGAAGAGGGGCTGACACCCAGCAGTTTGGCAAAAACCGTTTGGGAGAGATTGAGCTGCTTACGGATATGCTGGATTTGTTGAGGTTGGAGAGATACCTTAGCGACAGTGACTCCGAGTTTGTTCAGTTCCTTTTGAGTAAAAGAGACTGGAATGTCTGCCTCGATCATGTCGGTGACAGTGGAAGCGATGGCTTCCTGGATATTTGCTCTCATTTTGCTTCTCCTATAGGAACAAAAACTTCAATTTAAACACTTAATTGTACCTCATTGTGATAGAGTTGTCAAGTTTTTCTTTTGAAAAATTGTAACGAGTTTTGAGGATAAAGTGAAAAAGTATGTCAAATTGTCATACTTTCTCTATTGAGAGATAGAAAT
>JALVWV010000271.1:0-4086 GCA_027023145.1 Campylobacteraceae bacterium
CCATTATGTTTGGCGACGTTCTCTACTCCAAAGGCTTCCTCGAACTCAACGACATCAGCCGGGAAGTGGCCAAAGTCATCTCTGAAGCCGTCGTGAGACTCAGCCTCGGAGAGCGCAACGACATCCTGCTGGCCGAGCGGTTCACTACCGACCGCGATGCGTACCTGAACATGATCGATCAGAAGACCGCTGCCCTCATCCAAGCCAGTGCCGAAGCCGCCGCACTCCTTGCGGGCAAAAATCGTCACATCTACCGTACCTACGGACGCAACCTCGGGCTGGCCTTTCAAATGATCGACGACTTGCTCGACATCACCGAGGATGCCGCCACACTGGGCAAACCAGCCATGCACGATTTTGCCGAAGGGAAAACGACCCTGCCGTATATTTACCTTTATGAAGCCCTCAACGATGCGGGGCGTGCCCGCCTCGTGGCGCTCCATGGTCGCCCTCTGCGACCGGAGGATGAACAGTGGATCCGCACCGAAATGGAGAAGCACCACGCCATCGACCGTAGCCGCAACGAAGCCCGACGCCTGATCACTGAAGCGGTCAAATTGATGGAACAGGCCGGGGAAACTTCCCTCGAGACGATCGCCCGGTCGATGATTGAAAGGAGTTTTTGATGAACTATCTTGTCGTCAGTTTCAACTACAAAACCTGCTCCCTTGAGAGCCGGGAGAAGATCGCGTTTGTCGATGATGACGCGACCCGACGTTTCCTCGATCTCTTTGTCGGATTGGAGATGGTACTCGAAGCCTTTGTCATCAACACCTGCAACCGCATCGAGATCGTCGCGGCCACCCGGGACAACTTCGCCACCTACCATGCTGTCATCGGTCTGCTGAGCAAACTTACTGACGCCGACTTCGATGAACTTAGCTCCACCGCACTGCGTCTCGAGGATGAAGCGGCTGTCGAGCACCTCTTCTCTGTTGTCTCATCTCTCGACTCGCTGGTGGTGGGAGAAGCTCAGATCACCGGACAGGTCAAAGAAGCCTTTCGCCTCTCGCACGCTAACGGCACCGCCGGAAAAGAGCTCAACCGAGTGTTGAGCTACGCCGTCAAATGCGCCGCCGAAGTGCGCAACGTCACCAATATTTCCCAAAACCCCATCTCCATCGCCTCCGTAGCTGTGGCACAAGCGATCGAATCAATGGGGGGGTCGATCACTGGGATGACCGGGGTCGTCGTGGGGGCTGGAGAGATGGGGCGGCTGGCGGCCAAACACCTCCTGCGTGGTGGTGCAGATGTCCTGATCCTCTCACGCAACCGGGAGCATGCCGAAGCGCTGGCCGCAGAGCTGGGAGAAAACGTTCGCGTGACCGACTTCGACCGCCTGCGTGTCGTCCTCAACCGCTACCGCCTCCTCTTTACCGCCACCTCGGCACCCGAGCCGATTATCACCCACGATATGATCACCAACCTCGACCTCAAGCGCCTCTGGTTTGACATGGCGATCCCCCGCGACATCGACACGATTGAAAATGAGAACATCTCTCTCTATCGCATCGACGATCTCCAGGCGATCTCCAAAAATAACCACGCCCTGCGCCAGGAGCAAGCCCTGCAAGCGAGTGAAATCGTCCACCGCTACCGGGAAGAGTTTTTTCGCTGGCTCCGTGCCCTCTCGGTCGAACCGGTGATCAAGCGGCTCCGTTTGCAAATCGATGAGGTGATCGATGCCGAAATCGCCCGCACGGTCAAGAAGGGCTTCGTCCCTGCCGGTCATGAAGCCAACATGAAGCGGATGATCACGCAGGTCTTTGACAAATTTCTCCACGAGCCGACCAAAAATCTCCGTGCCATCTCCAAAGAGAACGACGGAGCCGCCACCATCGAAGCGCTCAAAGAGATGTTTGGTATCTCGACCGACGATGTCGATCCCCGTAAATATAAACAAACAAAAAAAGAAGGAGAAAGCTGATGCGCTTTTCCAAAATGTTGATCCCCACCACCAAAGAAGTCCCCAACGATGCGACATTGCCGAGCCACATTTACCTCGTGCGGGGTGGATTTATCCAAAACGTCGGCGGGAGCGGGCTGTACAATTTCCTCCCCGCCGGTAAACGTGTCCTCGACAAAGTCCGCGCCATCGCCAAAGAGGAGCTCGACGCAGCCGGATGTCAGGAGGTCGATCTGGCGTTTGTCACCCCCGCCGCCCTTTGGGAAGAGAGTGGGCGCTATGAGAAATACGGCAAGGAGCTCCTGCGCTTCAAAGATCGCAAAGCAAACGATTTTGTCCTCGGTCCCACCCACGAAGAGATGATGGTCAACCTTGTCCGCCACACCGTCAAAAGCTACAAGCAACTCCCCCTCAATCTCTACCAGATCAAGACCAAATTCCGTGATGAGATCCGTCCGAGATTTGGTCTCATGCGGGGGCGTGAATTTCTGATGAAAGACGGCTACAGTTTCCACAAAGATGCCGAAGATATGCAGCGGGAATTTGATCTCATGGAACAAACCTACAGCCGGATCTTCGAGCGGCTGGGGCTGGATTTCCGAATCGTCGAAGCCGACAGCGGTGCGATTGGCGGCAGCAGATCCAAAGAATTCATGGTACTTGCCGACAGCGGTGAAGACACCATCGTCGTCTGTGACAGTTGCAGCTACGGTGCCAATATTGAGGCAGCTAGACGCGCACCAAAACTGGCTCCGGTATATGCTAAAGACGAAGCCCCGGAAATGACCCGTACCGACTTTCACACACCGGGGGTAACGACCATCGATGCACTGGCGGAGTTTTTCCATATCGATCCGCACCACCTCATCAAGGCTGTCGCCAAAAAAGCCCTCTACGATGAGGGCGTTGAGAAAATCGTCCTCTTCTTCATCCGGGGCAATGACGCACTCGAGGAGACCAAGGCATGCAACGCTGTGGAGGCCAACGAGTTGATCGATGTCAGTGAAGAGGAGCTTCGTGCAGCGGGATTGACCCCCGGCTACATGGGGTTCAATGCGCTGCCCGAAGGGGTAATCTTCCGGATGGATCAGGAACTGCGAAGCGAAGGGAACCTCATCATGGGTGCCAACCGTGACGCGTACCACACCATCGGCGTCCAGATGCCCGATGTGAGCGAGCACTACGCTGACCTCATCGCGGTACAACCGGGCGACGTGTGCCCTCACTGCGCTGGGACGCTTTCGCACACCAAAGGGATCGAAGTAGGGCACATCTTTCAGCTTGGCACCCGCTATTCTGAGCCGCTCGGGGCAACCTTCCTCGACGAAAACGGCAAAGCCAAACCTTACGAGATGGGCACCTACGGCATTGGCATCAGTCGCCTGCTGGCAGCCATTATCGAGCAGCACCACGACGAGCGCGGCTGCATCTGGACACCAGCTTCGGCTCCCTTTGCTGTCGAGATCATCATCTCCAATGTCAAAAAAGAAGCCGAGAAGGAAGCAGGCGAAGCTCTCTATGCCCAATTGCAGGAAGCCGGAGTCGAAGTGCTCCTCGACGATCGCCCGGAGCGGTTTGGACCCAAGATGAGCGATTTTGAGCTTATCGGGATCCCGTTGGCCGTCGTCATCGGCAAGAAACTGGCCGACGGTCAAGCTGAGATCATCGTCCGTGACGGGCTTGAGCGTACCGATGTGGCGATCGATACGCTGCTGGATGAAGTAACCAAGCGACTCTGATATGGGTATCCTCGTCATTGGTCTCTTCTTCGCCGAGCTCCTCCTTTCGCTCAAAGTAGGGTTGATTGTCGGGTTTGGCTGGAGTGTCGTGTGGATCCTAGGTACGGCGGCATTGGGGTATGTACTGATCCGGCTTTCGCCGTATGCCTTGATGCACACGTTCAACACCATGAACCTGAACGACCTCACCAATATGCGCAACGCCCACAATGCAGCACTGGCGTATCTTTTTGCTGCGATTCTCCTCATTGTGCCGGGGGTCTTTACCGATCTCCTTGGATTACTGATGCTGCTTTATTGGCTCTATTTACGTTTGTTTGCTACAATGCGACCGAACAACCAATCCCCCTATAACAAAGGAGACGATGATGTCATTGATGTCGAAATTATCGATGAGTCTGATCGCCGCGAGCCTCGTGCTTAATGCCGGCGGATTTGATC
>JALVWV010000271.1:4096-7597 GCA_027023145.1 Campylobacteraceae bacterium
TCAAAAAGAGTGTGGTCACCAACCGTCAAGTCAAGGTAAACAAAATCGATGTGGTCGCCAAAAAACCGGTACCCGGATCGCCTGACTGGACGATTTACATGGTCGTCATGGATCTGACCTACCACAAGAAAAATCTCAAGGCTCCTGAGACAATCTTTGTCAATGAAAAAGCAGGACTGGCTACTATGGATATGTTTAATATCCGCAGTGGACAAAGCCTCCGTCGCAGCATCAAGCCGGACCTTCCAGACTCCTACTATGACGATGCCCATCTCCTCTACGGAGACAAGGACGCTCCGCACAAACTCGTCATCTTCTCCGACCCAGACTGCCCCTTCTGCCGTCAGGATGTCCCCAAGATCATCGAAGATGTCAAGAAGAACCCCAAAAAACTGGCACTCTACTACTACCATATGCCTCTGCTCAAGCTCCACCCCGTCTCCGATGTCCTCACCCGGATCATGGAAGTGCTCCAGAAGCAGGGCAAAGTCGATGAGGCACTCAAGATGTATAAGCTCAAGATTGATTACCGCGAGAACAATGCCACCAAAATCCTCGCCGAGGTCAAAAAACAGTTTGGGATTGATGTACCGCAATCGGCTATCGATGCTCAGGAAATCAAAGATGCCATCAAGTCTGACACCGATCACGGTGCGCACATGATGGTCAATGGAACCCCTACGATCTATTATGACGGCAAATACGACCAGAGCCGCATCCAGTACAAAGCCGCCATCATCGGTCACTAAAGGAGCCCTGTGCAACCCACGCTCACCATCGCCACCCGGGAGAGTGCCCTTGCTCTCTGGCAAGCCTACCACATCCAGGCACGAATCGGGGAGCTTTTCCCCGAGATCAATGTCGTAATCAACAAAATGACCTCCAAAGGGGATCAGATCCTTGATCGCCCGCTGGCTCTCATCGGCGGCAAAGGGCACTTCACCAAGGAGCTTGAGGATGCGATGCTCTCCGGTCAAGCCGACATGGCTGTCCACTCCCTCAAAGACGTCCCAACCTATATCCCTGATGGGCTGGAGCTCGCAGCGATCACCCAGCGTCAGGATCAGAGTGATGTTTTCCTCTCCCACAAATACGCTTCGCTCGAGGAACTCCCTGAAAATGCCATTGTCGGTACCACCAGCCTCCGCCGACGCATGCAAGTCTCTCAACAGCGTGGAGATTTGGTGCTTCGTGACCTGCGTGGCAATGTCAACACCCGTTTGCGCAAGCTTGCCGAGGGGCAATACGATGCCATCATTCTCGCCTACATTGGTCTCGATCGTCTCGACCTTCTTAAGGATATTCCCTACGTTCAAAAACTTGACTTCATGATCCCTCCGATGGGGCAAGCAGCGCTGGGGATCGAGATTGTCGCCGACAATCCGCTGGCACGTAAAGTGACCGTTGCCCTCAACGACCCTGACACGTATCTGTGCACCCAAATTGAACGTGATTTCGTCGCCGCCATCGGAGCCGGATGCTCCGCCCCCGTCGCGGTCAATGCCGTCCTAGAAGGCGATGAAGTCGTCGTCCGCACCATGCTCGGCTTCCCAGACGGCACTCGTATTATGGAAGAGACTCTTCGTACACCAATCGACGCTTCAGAAGGCTTGGGAAGAACGCTGGCTAAAACCATGATTGATCGTGGGGCGATGGAATTGCTTAAAGAGGCAGAAAAGGTTGCGTTCAAGGATGAGATGCCCGAAAGGCTATAAGAATTTTCCACCTCTTCGGGGCTTGGACTTCAGTCCAACAAAATGCGATAGCGTATCTTAGGAGCAGGGACTCCTACTGGTTCCATATCTCCTGATATGGAACCACATCTACATACAAACAACAAAAAGCACTCCACCGCTATTGGAAGCTATATTGGGTTCCATATCGGGAGATATGGAACCAGAAGGAGTAGGGGCTTTAGCCCCGTTAAAACGACGCTATTTTATTGGGATTCATTGTACGGGACTGAAGTCCCTGCTTCAAAATACCTGATTTTTTTACAGTCTCAGGAGATATGGAACCACAAGGATGAGATGCCGGAGAGGTTATGTAGTTTTTGGCTCTTTTATGATAGAATGTATCTATGTTTTCATACAGAGGAGAGCTAAGCAAATGCATTGGAAAAAACTTATAATACTTTTCGGGGTATTGTCACTGAGTCTATCTGCCAATATTACCAACCAAACCGATCTCATGCACACTTTGGAGCGTTCACGTGTTTTGAGTATGCGGATTATCAAATCACATGCGCTAATTGGAACGGGCAACCCATTTAATAATCCAGAAAAACAGCTCGAAAAAGATTACACTGCCTTGAAAGCAAATTTGACAGATTCTCGAAATTATCTCGTAAAGCACCCTCATGATGTCGATCCCGCAGTCCTTCCTCTGGTTCAAAAGGCGCAAGAGCATTTTGCCAAACTGACGCAGGGTGATCTCCTGCATGCTGCCGATGCCGAACATGCAATTCCCTTTTTCCAGGCATTGGAAAAGAGCAGGGTGCAGATCAACAAAGCCGCAGAAATCCTGACCAAGGATAAAGCCCAGAGGGATTATGTCTTTTTTACGACACGTATCTCGACGATTGCCCAGAAAATGGGGGCTGTATATCTCTACAAAGTTTGGGGAATTGCTTTGCCGGATCTCGACAAACATTTTGAGGTCATGACAAAGAAGTCTGCCAAATCGATGGAGGCCCTCAAAAATTTCGCTCAGAAACTCGATGGAAAAATTAAAAACGATGTCTTGGATGCGATAAAAGAGATGCGGTTGGATTTGCAATTTTTTATCATGTCGCGCCAATTCAAAAGCTTCATCCCCACGCTGCTTTATTACAAATCCAACAAAATCGAACAGAGAAATATCGAGATCGAGAATATCTTGCATAAGAAGATGTAACAGTCTCCCATTGGCTATAATACGATAAATATCAAAAAATTAACAGGAAACACTATGGAAGATGTCGTCGCCTGGCTCAAAGAAAACGGAAATCTCAAAATCATCGATGAACCGCTCGATGTGGAGCTGGAGATCCCGCATGTTGCGTACATTGAGGTCAAGAAGCCCGATTCGAGGCCTCTGCTGTTTACCCGGCCGGTGTGGCGGGAGAGGGGGATCGAGTATGCTATGCCGATAGTGATGAATATCTTTGCCAACAAGGAGTTGACGCAGAAAATCCTCGGTCAACACCCTGATGCCATAGCACATAATATCGACAGCCTCCTCAAACTCAAACCCCCCCAAACCCTGCGCGACAAGATCGCCATGATCCCTAAAATGTTTGCTCTGAAAAATGTCTTCCCCAAGCGGCTGAAATTTCGCGGGGAGTGCCAGGAGGTGATCATTCCCAAAGAGGAAGTCGATCTCGATACCCTGCCGATCCTCAAGACGTGGGAAGCCGATGGCGGGCGCTTCATCACAATGGGGCAGGTCTACACCCGCAGTCTCGATGGGGCGATGCAAAACCTCGGAATGTACCGCCTCCAGCAATACGGCAAAAACCGC
>JALVWV010000272.1 GCA_027023145.1 Campylobacteraceae bacterium
CTTTAATATCAGTACCCTCATGATGCACATCAGTCGCCTGAGTGAAGAGCTCATCCTCTGGTCAGCCGCTGAGTTCCGCTGGGTGACCCTGAGCGACAGACACGCCACCGGCAGCTCCATCATGCCCCAAAAGAAAAACCCCGACATCCCCGAACTCCTGCGCGGAAAAACCGGTCGCGCCAACGGAAACCTTATTGCATTACTTACCACGATGAAGGGCCTCCCTCTGGCATACAACAAAGACATGCAGGAGGACAAAGAGGGGGTCTTCGACTCGGTCGAGACGGCTGAGCTGAGCCTGCGGGTACTCACTGAGATGCTCGAAGAGATGACGGTCAACGCCGAGGCGATGGAACGCGCCTGCATGGTCGGACACCTGAGTGCGACGGATTTGGCCGACTACCTCGTCCGCGAAGCCGGCCTGCCGTTTCGTGATGCCTATCACATCACCGGAGAAGCCGTCAACCTCGCTGAATCGAAAGGTCTCGACATTTCCGAACTGAGTTTGGCAGATTTGCAGAGTATTGATGGGCGGATCGGTGAAGCGGTCGTCGATCTGCTGGACAACCGCGCCTCGATGAATGCGCGTCGCTCGGAGGGTGGAACGGCTACGGTTAGGACTTTGGAGCAGGTGGAGAGTATGAAGGGTTGGCTTGAGGAGCGAAAGTCGGTATAATTCAGATACAGGATCATTATGAAAAAGCATCATATACTCAAAGCATTAGAGTTTGGTCGCCTTGAGTGGCGTAAGCATGCCTTGGAGAGAATGTTGATGCGAGGTATCAGTCGTTTTGCTGTCAAAGAAGCAATACGAAATGGAGACGTTATTGAGATGTATCCGGACGATAAGCCTTTTGAGAGTGTTTTGTTGGTACATTTTATGAATGACAAACCGTTGCATGTGGTTGTGTCGTTTGATAAAGCAGAAGAGATGTTGTATGTAATTACAGCATACATTCCGGACAGAAAACATTTCGAGGCCGATTACAGAACAAGGAGAAAACATGACTGATAATAAATGCCCAGTATGCAGGGGAGAAAAAAAGTTTTCAACAGTGACGTTCACGGTTGATGATGGTCGAAGTCTTGTGGTGATTCGGAATACACCTGCTACAGTTTGCTCCCTCTGTGGTGAAGAGTGGATTAGCGATGATGTGGCTGGGACGCTTGAGATGATGGTTGCAGAAGCGAGACAGAAACATCGTACTTTTGAAGTGGTGGACTATGCTTTGGAGAATGTGGCGTAATGACGTACCCGAGCAGGGAGTACACGATGATGGATTAAAGGATTTCGCTGATATGAAAATGGATATGCCGACTGAGATAATTATTCTCCATAACGGTTTGCCTTTTGATATAAAAACCCAAACGAAGAGACGCAAAAAGCTTTAGGGGAGTTGCAAATAGAGAGGGGAAGTGTTTTAAAAATGTGGATGAGTTATTTGCTGATTTGGATGCATAAGATGGACGATACTATTTTGGAGTTGGCTTGGGGGAGCAAAAGTTGGTATAATTGGATAAATGATTTAAGGAGTAAGCCATGGCATTATCGCTGGATATTGGAACCATCACGATACGCGATGAAAATGCGGTTCATTTCATTCAGGGCAAAACCCTTACTGAGAT
>JALVWV010000273.1 GCA_027023145.1 Campylobacteraceae bacterium
AACCCTCTCTACGTCGTCACCGCCGCTATCGCCGTCGCCGGAGCCTATGTGATCAAAGCCTCACAGGTTAATCCCGGTTTTTTCGTCGGTTTCCTGATGGTGCAGGGAGCCAATATCACTTTCGCCCTCGGGCAGGTGCTCTATAAGAAACTGCTCGAAAACCCGGAACTAAAAAACGTCAAACAATCGACGATTTTCGGCTACTTTCACTTCGGTGCATTTCTTATTTCTTTGGTGGCATTCCTCCTCTTTGGCAACTTTGAGAAGATCACCCCCACCCCAACACAATGGGCAGTCCTGCTCTGGCTCGGGATCGTCGCTTCGGGCTTGGGCTATTTCCTCTGGAACCGGGGAGCCACCGAAGTCGACAGTGGTATCCTCGCCATCATGAACAACGCCGTCGTACCGCTGGGGCTCATCGTCAACCTCATCCTCTGGGGACGCGGCATCGACTATACGGCTCTGCTGGTTGGCGGGGGATTGATCCTGCTGGCGTTGTGGCTGCATACGTGGATTATGAAGCGGGAAGTAAAAACACAAAGCTACTGAGTCTCATTTTCCTTGTGGTATAATCGTTCCATGAAGGATGGCAACAATGAATCGTAATGAAGCTTTGGAAAAACTCAAACGTTTTAAGGCTCATAATGCTTCGAGATACGGGATTGAACGTATAGGTCTCTTTGGCTCAGTGGCACGCAATGAAGCGACACAATCAAGCGATATCGACGTCTGTATCCAGACAAAAACACCCGATATGTTTATGCTTGTTCATCTCAGAGATGAACTTATGGACGTATTTGATACGCCGGTTGATCTCGTCCGTCTCCGCGATTCCATGAACCCCTATTTGCAAAAACGCATCAATCAGGAAGCTATCTATGTATGACCCTACCCTCGTCATTGATATCCTCGCTCAAATTTCTCATGCCTTACAAACCATCGAAACCCGTTTTGCCCCTATCACTACACCGAATGATTTTACCGATAATCCACAAGGTAAAGAAAAACTTGATAGCATTTGCATGCTTTTAATGGCTGCAGGTGAAAGCCTGAAGCAAATCGACAAAATTACCGACAAACAACTCTTTAAGCACTATCCAAACGTTGATTGGAAAGGCGCAAAAGGTATGCGCGATATTATTGCACATCATTATTTTGACATCAACGCTGATGAAATCTTTTTTGTATGTGAGAACAAATTGCCGGATTTGCAACGGACTATTGAGAAAATGATCCATGATCTCAACCCCAACACAGGAGCCTTCCCATGATCACCCTCACCCCCGAACAACGCCAGACCATCGAAAACGCCATCCGCACTGTCCCCGACTTTCCCAAGCCGGGTATCCAGTTCAAAGATATCACCACACTGCTTGGTAATCCTGAAGCTTTCCGATTGTTGATGGATCATCTCGCGGAGCGGTACACTGAATACGGTTTGGATTATGTCGCTGGTATCGATGCTAGAGGCTTTATCTTCGGAGCAGTACTGGCTGATCGGCTTGGCGTCGGATTTGTGCCCATACGCAAAAAAGGGAAACTGCCCTACACGACCGTTGCGGAAAAATACGCACTTGAGTATGGATTTGATGAAGTGGAAGTACACATCGACGCGTTTG
>JALVWV010000274.1 GCA_027023145.1 Campylobacteraceae bacterium
CAAGATTGTATCATAAAACGCGTAGGGTGCGCAATTGCGCACCAAAATCGCAACGCGATTGTCAAAATATTCCCGGAATGTAACCGTCGGAAGGTGCGCAATTGCGCACCCTACGCGAAGGCTCAAGAATCGCTGATACGTTCCACCATCGCCATCGCTCGCTCTTTCGCACGTTCTACATCCTCATCCAATACAAGACTCACAGCCATGCGGCGGCCGATGTGGGATTCGGGTTTGCCGAATACGCGGACGAAGCTCGTGGCGGTGAAGGCATCTTCGGGGACGTCAAGGGTGGGAGAGGTACTCTCGTTTTGCGCTTTGTACGCGCCACATGCACCGCTGCCGTAGGTGGTGAAGTCCAGCGGCAGCCCCAGCACGGCACGGACATGGAGGGCAAACTCACTCTGGCTCTGGGTGATGAGGGTCACCATTCCGGTATCGTGGGGGCGGGGGCTGAGCTCGGAGAAATAGACTTCATCCCCCTTGACAAAAAACTCAACCCCGAAGATCCCCCGACCTCCGAGTCCGTCGGTGACCGCCTTGGCAATCGTCCGGGCTTTGGTCAGTGCTTCAGGCGTCATCGCCATCGGCTGCCACGAGAGGACAAAGTCCCCATCCTCCTGACGGTGCCCGATGGGATCGCAAAAGACCGTTCCGGTTTCGTTGCGTACTGTCAACAGGGTAATCTCGTAATCGAAGGGGACAAACTCCTCGACGATAAGTTCGCTGGCATCCCCTCTGGCCTCTTTGGCGATCTCCCATGAGTTGGCAATATCCTCCGGCGTGCGGGCGATGCTCTGCCCGTGCCCCGAGGAGCTCATCACTGGCTTGATGACGCAGGGGAAGCCGATCCGCTCAGCGGCAGACTCAAGCCCCTCAAGGGTGGTGACAAACTCGTATTTGGAGGTGGTCAGTCCCAGCTCTTCGGCAGCAAACACACGGATGTTTTTTCGGTTCATGGTTTTGTTGACCGCTTCGGCATTGGGGATGACGTGAAAACCCCGTTTTTCGGCTTCGAAGAGGGCAGAGATGGAGATCGCTTCGACTTCAGGGAGGATGTAGGTGGGCTGTTCCTTCTCAATCAGCTCCAGAACCGCTGCTTCATCCTGCATGTCGATGGCATAACTTCGGTTGGCGACGAGATGCGCCGGGGCGTGCTCGTATTTGTCCACGGCGACTACTTCGATGCCTAGACGTTGCGCCTCGATGGCCACTTCTTTGCCCAGCTCACCGGAGCCAAGGAGCATAATTTTGATGGAGTCATTCTGGAGGGGTGCAGGGAAGGTCATGGTGTTTTTACCTTTGAGAGGAGTTGATGTGATTTTAGCGAAATTTGGGTTAACGTCAAAATCACCGCCCGCACATCAACGCATACGGGCAGTACGAACATCGCGTCAGTTTTTCAGTTTTTTCGGCAACGAAAGATCGGGTGCTTTTCAGAGCCGTAAGATGTTCCCCAAGATACGCTTCTTTCTCGTCGAGTGCCCTGGCTTCGTGAAGCTCTCCATCGGTCAGGATCGTCTGAAATGCCAGCAAAAGGTTGCCGTAATGGGAGGAGAGGAGATGGCGGTAGATGTTCATCTGAAAGTCGGTC
>JALVWV010000275.1 GCA_027023145.1 Campylobacteraceae bacterium
ATTTCACTGTTTATTGCCGTGGCGGGATTGACACCCGGTCCGAATAACATTATCGCCATGACGATCGGGTTTAATTATGGGTATCGAAAGGTACTTCCCCATCTGTTTGGGGTTTTGGTGGGCTTCCCGGTGATGCTATTGCTTATCGGATTGGTACTTCGTCCGTTGATGGGTCAGTATGCTACGGCGTTTCTGTTGTTGAAATATACCAGCATCGCCTATGTTCTCTATCTCGCCTGGCGTATTGCTACTGCACCCACCGATGCAGAGATGCTCCCCGAAGAACGTACGCCGCCGATCACCTTCTGGCAATCAGTGGCTTTCCAATGGGTCAATCCCAAAGCTTGGGCAGGAGCGCTGACGACAGTCACCGTCTACATGATCCCGGAGCAGTATCGGACGAGTCTTGCCATCGCCGTATTTCTCTCCATGCTCAGCATTTTGATTGCGATCTCCATGTGGGCACTGATCGGCGAACAGATCAAGCGGTTCCTTGCACACCCAAAGCAGGTGAGGGTGTTCAATATTGCCATGGCGGCGCTTTTGCTGGTAGCGGTGGGGATGATGGTTTTTTGAATTAGAAATTAGAAATTAGGAGTTAGGAATTTTGGTATGCGTTGCTTGGCAACGTTTTATAATGGGGCTGGGGCTTCAGCCCCACAGAGTGCAGCGATCCATTTCGGAAGTGGAGACTTCAGTCCCACCTCATGCTCAAAGAGTAAGATGGCTTTTCGGTGAGGCTGAAGCCATCACTTCCAGGTGATATAGAAAACCATTTTTAAGACGAAACACTGTCACATCAGAAAGGGGCAACCAATGGAATTAGACCTACTGACTTACCTCCTCCTCTTCCTCGCCGGAGGCATGGCGGGATTTGTGGACAGCATTGCTGGTGGCGGAGGGATTATTACGTTGCCAGCGCTGCTTGCGGCAGGTATCCCGCCCCATCAGGCATTGGCGACCAACAAGCTCCAGAGTACTTTTGGCAGTTTCACAGCGGTGAGCAACTATACCCGGCTGGGGATGGTCAAGCCATTTGCATTGGTCGAAGGGATGCTTTTTACGCTGATCGGCGCGGCGCTGGGTGCGTGGGCGGTGCAGCAGTTCCCGGCCGATTTTCTCGAAAATCTCATCGTCATCATGTTGATTATTATTTTCCTCTACACCGCTTTTTCTCCCAAACTCGGTTACGAGGCAGGCAAACAGAAAATATCTCCACGTCTTTTCTATGCTCTTGCCGGACTCTTGATTGGTTTTTATGACGGATTTTTTGGGCCGGGAACGGGGAGTTTCTGGACGATGGCGTTGATTGTATTGCTCGGACTCGATCTCAAGCACGCTACGGCCCAGACGAAACTGTTCAATTTTACGAGCAACATAGTCTCTTTCGCCGTTTTTGCGTATGCGGGGTTGATGGTGTGGACGGTGGGGATCGTGATGGGGGCAGGGCAGATCGCCGGGGCGTATGCTGGATCGACACTGGTGCACCAGCGAGATGTAGGGTTTATCCGTGTTTTCTTTTTGATCGTGGTGGCAGCGACGATCGTGAAATTGATTGTTATGTGATTCCGCTTTCACTCGATAGCTCTGG
>JALVWV010000276.1 GCA_027023145.1 Campylobacteraceae bacterium
GCCGCCATCAATCCGGTGACCTCTATCGAGAGCAGGTCCTTGTCCCTGTCATACAGCTTTGCACTCCGTACCCCGCAGCTGGGGGAGCGGTCTTTGCCGATGAAGAGGTCGATGTCGGGGTGGGTGTCGAAGAAGGCATCGGCGTAGGCCTCGACCGGAGGAGAAAGATCGGCGCCGGTAAGGTTGGAGAGGGCTTTGATCCCCTGCTCCGTCTCGATCAGATCCATCGTCGGGCGTGGCGTGCCGAAGGCGAAATCCTCCGGGCAAAAAGCGACCAGTTCATCCCCTTTGAGCTTCTCAAGCAACGCCCCGCTGAAATTCCCCTTCCCATCGTAGCGACAACGGTTGCCAAGCAAGCAGGCAGAGATGGCGACTTTTTTCACAGCATCTCCGGCCGGTACTCGAAATGCATCGTATCAAAGTGCCGCCATTTTCCGCCCCAGATGAAGCCGTGTTTTTCAAAAGCTTTGACGATGGGGAAGGGGATTTTGTTTTGATATTTCATCCCCTTGCTCCAGCGCCAGTAGGCGGAGTATTTGACGTTGATATCGATCGCCGCACCGAAGCTGTGGACACTCAGACGCTTCGTCCCGGCAATTGTGCGCCATTTGAACGTGCCGCCGATGGGGACAAGGTATTTGCGGTACTCGGGGTGGCGCTTCAGTAGACGATTCAGATCACGCTCCACTGCCAGCAAATGCCGGTGAACATTATTGACGGTCGTGACGCGGACTTTGCGGCCAAACCAGTCGATGGTCATCAGATGACGGCGCACTGCTGAGGCTGAATCACCATACATATGACGAAAAAACCGCTCATTGCGGTACCGCCCTGGATCGTGTTTGGGGTGGGCGTAACTCTCTTTGGTATATGAGTAGGTAAACATATCCTCAATGTCAGCGTGTTTGAGAATCTTCTCTTCACTCTCCCGCTTGCCGTCATCATAGACCATTCTCGCCCCGTCTTTCCAAATGATCTGGTTGTTTCGGCATGCTTTGAGCTGAGAATAAACACGGATCAGTTTGCGCGCATGGGTGTCACATCCGGCATACCCAAAAGCACCCAGAAGTACAAAAAGCCAAAGAAACTTTTTCATCTTTCATCTTTCATTTTTCATTCAAAAGATCACCACCGATTTGATCTCGGTAAACTCTTCGAGGGTATATTTCGGTCCTTCCCGCCCGATACCGGAGAGTTTCGAGCCGCCGTAGGGCTGGATATCGAATCGGACGGTAGGGATGTCGTTGACTACCACCCCTCCGGCCTGGGCATCAGCGATAAAGCGCTGCGTCGTGGCGAGCGAATCGGTGAAGATGCTGTATTGGAGTCCGTAGGGGGAAGCATTGATTTTGGCAATGGCCGTCTCATAATCGGGCACACTCACAAGACTCACGATGGGGGCAAACACCTCCTCGCAGACGATCTTCATCTCATCGGTGACGTTGGTCATCACTGTGGGAGGGAAGACTCCGTCGACCTCTTCTCCTCCAGCTGCGACGATGGCACCTTCATCCTTGGCACTGGCAACCCAGCTGCGGGCACGGTGCCGGGCATCGTCATTGATGAGCGGTCCCATAAAGGTCGCCTCGTCGTACGGATCGCCTACTTTGAATGTAGCCGTCTCGGCGGCCATCTTCTCGGCAAAGGCTTCATAGACCTCTTCGTGGACATAGATGCGCTGGAGAGAGATGCACACCTGCCCGCTGTTGTAGAAGGCGCCAAACGCACACTTCTTCGCCGCATCCTCCAGATCGGCATCCTTGTCCACGAAACTGGCGGCATTGCCCCCAAGCTCAAGGGCGACCTTTTTGATCCCGGCCGTTTTGGTAATGATTTTGCCCACACCGACCGATCCGGTGAAGCTCACCGCACGGGGGATCGGACTGCCCACCAGAGCCGAGCCCACATCGGCATCCCCGTAGACCACACTCAGCGCATCGGGGATAGCATATTGACTGTCGATAAAGAGTTTAGCCAGACGATAAGCCGTCAGGGGAGCTTCGGGGGTGGGCTTGAGGACGACGGTGTTGCCCGCTCCCAGAGCCGGGGCGATTTTGTGAGCGATGAGATTGAGGGGGAAGTTAAACGGCGTGATCGCCACCACGACCCCCAGCGGCACCCGCTGGTAATACGCCATCGCCTTGCGTCCGCTTGGCATCGCATCGGTGGGAATCGTTTCACCGTGCAGATTGATGAGCTCCTTGGCTGTCAGCGCCACCGTCTCAGCACACCGCTGCACCTCGATCCGTGCAAACTGAAGCGGCTTGCCCACCTCATCGACGATCAGTTTGGCAAAATCCTCTTCGTATTTTTTCAGTTTCTCTGCCACATCCTCCAGCCACGCGATCCGCTGATGCAGAGGCGATTTCGCCGCTGCCGGCGCTGCATCCCGGGCGATCTCAAGGGCTCGTTTGGCATCTTTTTCATCGCACACCGGATAGGAGCTCACCTCTTTGCCAGTAAAGGGATTGTGGATCTCAATCCGCGCTTCCCGATCCTCTTCAGTCGATCCAAACAGGATCATCGCCTTGGTCTCATCATGACTTTCAAACAATCCAAACATCATCGTTTCCTTTGGGAAAATATCGTTGGGTTTATTGTAGCGCAGATGGGGTTAAGGGGTTATGGGTTCGTTTGTTGTTTAAAGAATTTACTCATCGCGTGCGCAATTGCACACCTTCCAACGGTTCCGCAACGGGGATGATTTGATAAATCGCGTTACGATTTTAGTGTGCTGTTGTACACCCTACGCGTCATCTCCGTACTTCTTTTTCAAAACAACAAGATACACAAAATCCTTCACAATCAACGCCAGACAATAGACCCAGATCGCATCCATCGACCAGTGGCGGGGATAGTCGGCTCCGTAGATAAGAGCCGGATAGCCGAGGACAAACGGCCATTTGAGGTAGTAGAAAAAAACAATGCCGTTGCCGTAAATGTGGCGCAGGGCATCGCGCATTTACATGGCTCCGAGAGCTTGCTTGACGTTATCTGCAGCCATGGTGACGTTCCACGCTGGCTCCCAGACCACTTCGACGGTTGCTTCGTTGATCCCCTCGGTGCGTTCGGCCGCTTCGCGTACCCACTGCTCGAGCATCTGATGCATCGGGCAGGCGCGGGTCGAGAGGGTCATGGTGACTTTGGCGTTGCAGTCATCGTCGATGTCCACTCCGTAGATGAGACCAAGCTCGACCATGTTGAAGCCTACTTCAGGATCGATGACGGTACTGATCGAATCCAGCACTTGTTCTTTGGTTACGTTACACATTGTTTTCTGTCCTTGAAATATTTAATTCTTTGCCATAGCTCAACATAGAGAGGACGCTGCTGAGCATGAAGCCCGCACCGACCACCATCAGCGTCACACCACCATGGAAGAGACTGCTGCTTCCGAAGAGAAGCCCGATACCCCCCACGACAAGACCGGCACTGGTAAACCAAAACTGCCACTCGGCTCTGCGCTCGGGGAGCATGTCGTTGAGCATGGGGACTTTTTGTTTGCCTACCAGTGGGCTGTAGCGCTCAAACCACACGAGGAACGGGACGATCTTGTAGAGATGCCCGTTGATCAGATAGCTGAAAAATCCAAGGATCAAAAACCACGCAGCGGCAAGGATCACTTGTTCACTCGAGACAAACAGTGTCACGATCCCGAGTATAAGTGCCACCGCCAGCGATCCATAGCCGACGTACATCGTTTTGGCATAGATGTCGTGTGCCTTGCGGGCACGGGTCTGGTAGATGATCCAAATCTGATAGCCATAAAAGCCCACCGAGACAAATGCCACCGCCAGTGAGAGCCAGCGCACCCAGTTCCAATCAATCAACGTACCGACCACATAGGCGATTACGGCTCCCACCATCAGCTGATAGGCTCGGGTGATGGGTGTCTCGTCAAATCCGTGCGAGAGACCAAACATCGGCAGCAGGATCAACGAGAGCCCCATGATCGTGAGCGTTACAAACCCTCCGAGCACCAGCACAGCATGAGCTCCCAGCCACTTGGCGACATCGAGCACCACCCCCTCACCGATCGCCAGCGCCATCAGAAAACCGATGACGATCGCCACGGTCAGGAAGATGTTTGCCCACATGACACTCTTCACTGAGAGGGTGATCCGCTCCGCTTTTTTGAGCGTCAGGAAGGTCTCGAACAAAAAGGTCACCATCGCTACGAGTACCAGCAGACCCCCATACGCCAATACGTCCGGTATCCACCAAAATCCCGCCACCATCGTCAGTGTCCCCACCAATAGAGATGGCCAGATGATGTAATACAGATCGACCGAAAAATGCCCCACCTCCACGACCACTGGAATAAGCTGTGCCATCGCGCCGAAGATGATCATCATCACAAATCCGAGCAGAAACCAGTGTGCCCAGCCAACCGTCACGAGATCGACGTGTCCACTTGCGGGGTCGAGGAACAACAAAAAGAGCACCCCAAGTGCATAAAAAATCGACCCGATCACAAAGAACGGCTCGATCATTTTGATCGGCGGGGCGAAATCACGGGAGATATTGAACATAGTTATCCTTCATGCATTTTCTCAGGTATTGGACGAGCAATACACCACCTATACTTATCCGTTGCAATCACTGTCATCGAGGTCGGCTTCTTCACTCGCGCCTGGCTTATAGCCGAAGACCAATTTCACTTTGCCATCCGGAAGGGTCTCTTCCTCGAGCAGGTCAAAATTCTCTCCGATCTTGTCAAGCAGTCCCATCGGTTTCTTATGGTTGATCATGGCTACACGCTTGTGGGCATCGGTCACCATCTTGAGACCGGACATCGCATTGACCATCGGCTCCGGTGGCCCCTTCATCGAGGTATCAAACTCAAAATACTGCGTCTCACCGATTGTGTAGGTATAAAAAGGCACCGTCGCTCCGGGGACTTCTACGGGGGTTTTTTTGATTTCAGACATATTTACTCCTAATTGGTTTTTTGTATTATAGAGCGGGTGGGCTTAAAGAGGATTGACTTGGATCAAGAAATTAAAATTATGTTTGTTATAAATCTTTGTTATATATCAATATGCACCTATTGGCATACCAAAACAATTTACGTATAATTATGTAGATACAAAGGAGGTACCATGATCATATCGATGAAAAAATGGGGGAACTCCCTTGCATTCCGCGTCCCGAGGGATGTCGCCAACACGCTTCATCTCAAACAAGACGATCTGCTTGAACTTGAGATCAAAGAAGGAACACTGATCCTGCGCCCTCGCCCCAATGACCGCCTGGAGAGCCTCGTCGCCGGAATCACCGAAGAGAACCGACATAATGAAGTTGAAACCGGAGACCCCCTCGGTCATGAAGTGTGGTAACTACCTCCCCGATCGGGGCGACCTCATCTGGCTTGATTTCACCCCGCAGGTCGGGCACGAACAACGTGGCAGGCGCCCTGCCCTCGTCCTCTCCCCGGCACAATACAACACCAAAAGCTCCCTCATCCTCTGTCTCCCAATCACCTCACGCATCAAAGGCTACCCCTTTGAAGTCCTCCTCCCCGAAGGGCTGTGCGTCGCAGGTGCCATCCTCTCCGATCAGGTACGCAATCTCGATTTTGTCGCCCGTGATGCAGAGCTTATCTGCAAAGCACCCCGGAAGGTGGTTGAGAGTGTGATGGAAAATGTGGGGGCATTGGTAGGGTAGGACACCCCCCAAGGGGCTGGGACTTTAGTCCCATTAAACGGGACTAAAGTCCCTACTCCTTTCAAAATTTCTAATTTACCTAAAGTGCTCCCGAAAAAACGTCTCCACCATTTCATCAAACGTCTTCATTCGTTCCTTCCCCTTGGGAAGTTCCCCACGTAAGCGGCGCATCTTCTGAAGGAACCCATCCACCTCATCGGGCAAAATAGACTGAAACCACCGCCGGATATGCTTAGCAAAGGCCGGTGAAGCCCCACCGGTAGAAAAGGCGACCGTCAAATCCCCCTCTTTGACAAACGACGGGAAGATAAAGTCACAATAGCGGGTATCGTCTACGCTGTTGACCAGTACGCGGGTATCTCGGGACTCTTCGTAGATCAGACGGTGCAGGTCGATCGTATCGGTCGCGACGATCACCAAATCAAACCCCTCGATGTCACCGGTGCGGTACGGCCGGTGATAGAGGGTGAGGCAATGCTCGCCGATGAGCGTGTGGGTCTCCACCGACATCTCAGGGGTGATGACGGTGATCTCCTTGGTAAACTGGACGAGTTTTTCCAGCTTCTCATGGGCGATCGCGCCGCCACCGACGACGAGCACTTTGCGATCGTGCATATCCATAAACATAGGGAAGTAGGCCATGGGGTTCCTTCAGATAATGATCTCTGCCTTGCTCCCACACTTGGAGAGTGTGAAAGAACTCAGGAATATTGGAGCAGGGACTTCAGTCCCGTCATGCAGGGCCAAAGCCCTGCCTCCTTGTTGGATACAAATCTACTCTACCACTGCGATATTATACTGTGAAAATGTTTTGCATGTGTTGCATTGGAATGTGAGCCGTTTTTTGCTACACTACCCCAAAACATTTCAGGACTCCCAATGCAAGATACACTCCTCTACCAAATGCAAAACGCCTTTCCCATGACCGAGCGCCCCTTCAAGGCGATCGCGGATGAGCTGGGCACCACCGAAGCCGAAGTGCTCGCCACCGTCCAGCGCATCAAGGATGAGAAGATCATCCGACAGACTTCGGCGATCTTTGATACCAAGCGGCTGGGGTACACCTCTTCCCTCGTTGCCTTCAAAGTAGCCAAACCCGACATCGACCGAGCCGCTGAGATCATCAATGCCCACCCCGGGGTCAGCCACAACTACCTGCGCAACCACGACTACAACATCTGGTTCACCATGGCCGTCGCCCCCGACAGCGCACTCGGACTCGAAAAGACCATCTCTATCCTCCAGGAGCAGACCGGAGCCGAAGATGCCATCATCCTCCCCACCATTAAAATGTTCAAAATCTCAGTCAAAATGGACACCACCGGCACCCGCGCCAAAAAAGAGAAGGTCAAAAAAGCCGCCCACAAAGCCCTCGATCTCACCCCCCGCCACATCGACGTAATCAAAGAGCTCCAGAAAGACATCACTGTTACCGAAGAGCCGTTCCGGGAAGCGATTGACCGGCTGGGGATGACCTATGAGGAGTTTTTCGCCATCGCCCACGAGCTCAAGGATGCCGGAGTCATGCGCCGCTTCGCTACGATTCTCAATCACCGCCGAGCCGGATTTTCCGCCAACGCTATGAGTGTCTGGAGTGTCCCCGAGTCCGAGGGAGAGAAATACGGCAAAATGTTGGCGGAGTTTTCCGCCGTGAGCCACTGCTACCTGCGTCCGAGCTACCCCGGTTGGCCGTACAATCTCTTCGCCATGGTACACGCCAAGACGCAGGAAGCC
>JALVWV010000277.1 GCA_027023145.1 Campylobacteraceae bacterium
GGCTCATGGCGGCAAATGGTACGATTTTCCAGCTGATGTTTCCTGCCGGTATCTCATGGTATTATTGGAAGAGAGGGCAGCGCTACTGGGCATTTTTTGCACTTTTCTTCGTCGGTTTCTCTCTTCAGTATACCGCTTGGTACATATCGACGGCTCACGAGGGGCTCCATTTGCCAGCCTACAAATCCTTTCTTGGGGTTGACGGCAATCACGACTTCAATTATCTTTTGGGATTGGCGGGCTGGGTTCCGTATGATGGGGTGATTTCAGCCTTTATCCATTTTGTCGCCTATTTGATTATGTTGATGGCGTTGATCGGGATGATTTTTATGTCGATGCAGAAAGGCAAAGAGTAAAACCGCTTCTCGTTCCTACGCTCCTGCGTGGGAATGTTCTGACCTGCCACAAACAAAGCAACCTCCCATCTTTTTTAGGGCGTGTATATGCGTTCCTACGCAGGAGCGTAGGAACGAGGTAACGCGACAGTTTCGCATGCGAAACAGCTTGACAGCCAAAATACAGTAACATTCTCTCCCAAGAAATTTCGCATGCGAAACATCAGGAATAAACCATGATCATCACCATCGCACATTCCAAAGGTGGAGTAGGTAAAAGCCTCCTTGCCTGGCATCTTGCCATCGGACTGAAAGTGCCCATCGTCGATCTCGACTTCCAGAAGACACTGGTCTACACCAACAGCCTGCGTGTAGCCAACGGGCACAAGCCGATCGAAATCATCCAGCCTGAGACGCCAGAGGCATTTGTCGAGTTGATAGATACGTGGCCAGAGGAGAAGCATCTCATCATCGATGTGGGGGGCTTCGATTCCAACCTCAACCGTACCGCCATTTTCATCTCGGATGTCATTATCACACCAGCGGTGGATCGAGTGACAGAGATCGCCGGGCTGTATAAGTTTCATCAGATTATTGAGGAGCTGTCGGAGAAAATGGATGTTGACATTCAAGCCAATGTCCTGCTCAACGATGTGAGCCCCAGTGCCCGGGACTTTTCGGTCATCGAAGAGATGATTGAGAGTCTCGATCACTTTCGGCTGATGGACGTGGTGGTGGCGCACCGGGCTGATTTTTATCGGACGATGGAGGAGGGCAAAGGGATCACCGAACTTACGAAAGAGTCCAAAGCCAAAAACGAGATGAAGCAACTCATCGAAACCATACTCAAAAAGGGGTAACCGATGGCCAAACGTAAAATCAATGCCGCCATGATGCTCGCTGCTGGCGCCGATGCTCATCTTCAGACAAATACATCACAAGTTTCGCATGCGAAACCGATCGACGGGGAGACCTTTTCCGAGCTGCCGGTTGATGCGATCCGAAACAACCCCATGCAGCCCCGCCTCCGTATCGACCCCGATGAACTCGAAGATCTGGCACGTTCGATCAAGCTCCACGGCCTCATCCAGCCCATCGCTGTGATCAAAACAGGGGAGAATGAATATATCCTAAAAGCTGGTCACCGTCGGTGGATGGCACACCAAAAACTGGGACTCCCGACGATCAAAGCGATCGTCCAGGAGGAGACGATCCTGAGTCAGAACGAAGGGGACAAGGCACT
>JALVWV010000278.1 GCA_027023145.1 Campylobacteraceae bacterium
AAGTAATGTGCGGTCTTTTTGTCGGGAAGTTTTGTTGTGACATCGATGGATTCGTGTAGAGGAAATTCTAATTTTTCTTTACTGTAAAAGATAAATTCATTCATAAAACAAATCCTTATGGTAAAAAAGTATTTACCATTGTAGGTTACTCTTTCTTTTGATATACTTAAATTCATCCATTTTTCTTTACTTTATCAAGTAAAGTTATCTCTAAAAACAAAAGATATGTTATAATGAAACCCCAATTAAAGAGGAGGTGCCCTGTGAAACATTTCAGAAAATCTTTTTGGGTTATCTCCGCAGTTCTGGTGCTGATAGCGGGATGGCTCAGCATACGTCTGCTAACAGAAGAGGCGCCTGTGGCGGAAATCCGACTGGGGATTTCTCTCCCACTGAGCAGCATCAACGAAGAGCTGGGCAAGAGTGTTTTACAAGGGGCACAGGCGGCTTTTCAGGCGGCCAATTCTCAGGGGGGTATTGCCGGAAAACCGATTCGTCTGATCGCCTACGACGACAAATATGAACCTCAGATTACCCTCGCCAATACCCGCAAGTTGCTGGAAAAAGACCGGGTATTTGCCCTGTTTGGTTTTGTCGGAACGCCCACCGTCAAGAACATTTTACCGATGATCGGTGATACACCGTTTGTGGCGCCTTACACTGGCGCGTCCTTTCTCCGGGATCCTTCACGCAGCAACCTAGTCAACTTTAGGAGTTCGTACCGGGATGAGATCCAAAAAATTGTTGACCATCTTGTCGCACAGCGTAACTTTAAGCGGTTTGCTATTTTTTACCAGAATGACGACTATGGGATCGAGGGATACAATGCCACGATTGCAGCACTCCGTAAACATAAGTTGTCTCTCGTTGGAGAGGGGACATACAAGCGCAATACCCTCTCGGTGCGTCATGCCCTCAATGAGATCAAAGGTTCCCACCCCGAAGCGATCATCATTGTCGGTGCGTACAAGCCCAGTGCGTATTTTATCCGGGAGGCAAGACGATGTTGCGATGCTGGTGTAGTGTTTGCTCCCATCTCGTTTGTCAATGCCGATGCACTGGTAGCAGAGTTGGGCAATGCGACAGAGGGGATACTCTTTTCCCAAACGGTTCCGGCGTACGATGACCGGACAATGCCTGCCGTGCGATCGTTTCGTCGGGATTTGATCGGTTTCGCCCCGGAAGCCAAACCGACCTTTGCAGCACTGGAAGGGTATCTCGCCGCTCGTGCCGTTGTAGCAGCTCTGCGCAAGCGGAGTGGACGAATTGATCGTGAACGTTTCCTCGAGGCGCTGCAAACTCTCCGCGCCGATGACCTCGAAGGGTTGCCGATCCGGTATCGAAATACGCAGTTGCTCAACCGGGTTTATCTGAGCACGTTTCATGACGGGGCGTTTCACCCTCTCGCACATGCCGGAGGAGAACAATGAAACTCCTGCAGCAGATCGACCGCTATCTGGAACACATTCCGTTCTCACGCAAGACAAAATGGTTTATCGGGATCATTGCGATGGGGATGATCTCCATCGGGTTTTTCATGCTGGTATCAATCTTTGCGATCAAATACGACTATGAAACGCTTTTTACTAAGCGGACGTTTCCCCAGACCAATCTTGAAAACATCAAAGACAGTTACACTGTCAACATTTACGATACACTCAACGATCTCAAAAAGGGCAACGTCCAACCCAAGGATGCAATCGAAGTCATGGAGTTGGGACGCCAGATCATCGGAACAGAGTGGGAAAATTATCGTAAAGCCCAGCAACAGGAGATTGGTGGGGCTCCCCAGCTGGCCAACCAATGGCTGAGGCTCTTTCTCAGTCACACCCCCTCTCCCCGAGAGCAGGATTATCAAAAGGGTCTCCTCAGCAAGATTGACACCAAAATGGAGAAAGTTCAGGCGGAGATAGGTCATCTCGTGACAGCACTTCAGACCGGGGATACTGCTACAGCAAAACGGATCGAAAAAGAAGTCCTCCTTGATATCCCCTCGATCAACATTTATCTCTCCAGCCTGATCCGCCTCAATCTCAAAAAAGCCGTTGCCGAAAAAGCACGCAATGATCGGATGTTTCACACATCGATTTTGATGTTGTTTCTTCTGCTGGCGTTGACGTTTTTCCTGAGCTTGATGATCGCCGGATTGCTGGCGACCCACTTCAAAACACTCAACGCTTCGCTTGAAGACAAAGTAGAAGCCAAAACCTCGGAGCTCCGTCAGCTCAACGCTTCGCTTGAGGCACGCATCGAGCGGGAAGTCCAGGCCAGCCGCAAAAAAGACCGGATCATGTTTCAGCAGGCGCGGCTGGCGAGCATGGGGGAGATGCTCCAAAATATCGCCCATCAGTGGCGACAGCCGCTGGGGACGCTGATGATGATCATCCAGAGTTTTCAGTCGAAGTATCTGGCGGGCAAGCTGGATGAAGCGTTTATCGAATCCCGGGTCGAGGATGCTGCACAAGTCGCACAGAATATGTCCCATACCCTAGAAGACTTCCGGACGTTTTTCCATCCCCACAAAATACAGACGACGTTTTCGCTTCGGGAGGTGATCGACAAAGCACTTGATCTGACCAAATATCCTCTCAAAAAGGACAACATCATCGTTCATGTGGATCTCAAAGCTGATGCCCGTATTTATGGGTATGAAAACGAGATGATACACATTCTACTGAATCTCATCAACAATGCCCGGGATGCTTTTCATGGGAAAAAGGTTTCGTTGAAAAAGATTCTGTTCATTGTTAAGCAGACGGAACAGGCGGTGATCCTCCATGTGATCGACAATGCCGGTGGGATTCGGGAGGAGTTGATTCCCAAGGTTTTCGAACCCTATTTTACGACCAAACATAAGAGTGCGGGGACAGGTATCGGTCTGTATATGTCCAAGCAGATCATCGAAAAGCACATGCATGGTAAAATAACCTGCAAAAACATCCGCTTCAAGATCAAGCGGGAGAGCAAAAAACTCTACCAGTGTGCGATGTTTACCCTCGAGATCCCCCACAGCCCACCCAAGGAGCCCGAACATGAACCGACGTGATTTTGATATCCTGAATGGATTTTCTCTCCTCTATATAGAGGACGAAGCTGACCTGCTGCTGCACACCAAAACCGTCCTAGAGGATTTTGCCAAAAGCATCCATGCGGTGCGCACCTGCAAGGAAGCGTATGAGGTGCTGCGTACTGAATCAATCGATGTCATTATCTCAGACATTCTGCTCGAGAATGAAAGCGGCATCGAGTGCCTCAAGCATATTCGCCGGGAACTGGGGATGGAGATCCCGGCGATTTTCACCACGGCATATACCGATACGGAGTTTCTTCTCGGAGCGATCGAGCTCAAAGTCGAAGCCTACATCGTCAAACCGATCAACATCAAAGCCCTCCTCAATGCGCTACACGATGTCCTGCTGCCTAAAATCCAGCAAAAGGAGATCAACCGTACCTACAACATCATCAAAACCATCTCAGTCGTCACGGACGGCAAACAGGTCGATCTGGTGCGCTTCATCCTCAACCATCTCGATGAGGAGGATATCCTCAACTACTCCTACGCCGAGATCATGGAAGAGACCGGCATCAGCAAACCCACCATCGTCAAACTCTTCCGCCAACTCTCCGATCAGGGCATTTTGACCAAAATACAAAATGGAAAATATCGATTTGATGAGACGAAACTGCCGTTTCCGGAGAGGTAGTATTTCATTTTCGAATTCGCTACGGTGAGTCCTTCAAAAATCTGCCTTGATTATGAACGAAATTGCAGCATCAAACGTTTGAGTATTTAATGGGTGGGGTAATACCAACATTACGCTCGACTGAGACGTGCCCGAAGATCTGGCGCGGCAGATTCCCACCCGGTCTCAGATCCACCTGTTCAAACACGTGGAGGATCAGGTTCTGCTGGACGAGGCGCAGAAGCGGGATGCAGCGATCCGGACACTCGGCGACCTCGAGTACCGCCATTTCCTCCCGGAGATGCAGAGGATCAACCGGGCTTTTTTTGAAGTGATGACCGAGGGGGATCGGAACGGACAGCCGTTTACGTTCCCGATCCCGACCGTGAACATCACCGAAGCGTTTGACTGGTACGGTCAGAACACCGATGTGCTGTTTGAAAACACCGCCCGGATCGGTTCATTCTATTTCCAGAATTTTATCGGCAGTCAGGCATCATGCAGGATCTCAAGAGGCGAGGGTATCGGGGGACGTACTTCCTCCAGTCTTTTGCCTATACAGAGCAGACGCTCGGAAAAGTCAAACCGGAAAAAAGGTTGTTTGAAGAGAATGAACTCAAGGATACTCTGAACGTAGTTTGGCGGAAAATGTAATGTAATCGGAAGTCCAATCACGAATTACCCTGATGAGTGTGATGAGGATAAGGCTTGCATAGTTTTGCTATAATACGTATTATTTGCAAGAGGAGCAGAATGATGCTGAGAAAAATTGTTAAACCTACAAATGAAATCTACAACCTGCGAATCCCACACGAATACATTAACCAGCAAGTCGAAATACTGGTGTTGCCTTTTACCCTTCCAAATACAATGGAGAAACAATCAGTGTCCATGCCAAAACGTTCACTGGCCGGTGCTCTCAATCAATATGCCAATCCCTCGTTGATTGAAAGGGAAAAAGAGATTGCATGGCAAAAAGTAGCCGAGAGTCATAAATGATATATCTTGATACCAATGTTATTCTTCGTTATTTATTGAATGACAATGATCGGTTTTATGATCAAGCCAGAGAATATCTTGAAACAAAGAGGTTTTCATTAAGAATGAAGTACTGGCAGAAGTAGTTTATGTTCTGAACAAGACATATAGCGTACCCAAAGATATTGTCAGTAATACGCTTCGCGAAATGCTTGCCAATCATAATATTCATACCGATTCTACAGAGGTGTGTCTGTTGGCTCTCTCCATTTTTCAAGAGCAGAATATAGATTTTGTTGATGGTTTGTTATGTGCTTATCGCAGGGTGATGGGATTTGAAGTACACAGTTTTGACAAAAAACTGAATCGGTGTACACAGTCACCAATTACCGATCACCCCTAAAACACGGTAGGCTGCACCGCACTGTTGTCCACGCCTCCTTCGGCGTTGATGGTCTGGATCTGTTCCCAGAGGGTGTCGGCGGCCTGGAGGTAGCGGTGGGTGACCGGGTCATCGGGAGCTAGGGTGACGATGGGCATGCCCGCATCCCCCCCTTCGCGGACGGTGGGTTCGATGGGGATTTCGGCCAGGACGCGGGTCTCATAAGCGTCGGCGAGATGGTGGGCGGTGCCTTTGCCGAAGATGGGGTATTCGGTGCCGGTCTCAGGGCAGATGAAGCCGCTCATGTTTTCGACGATCCCGGCGATGGGGATGTTGAGCTGCTGAAACATATCGAGCGCCCGGACGGTATCATCGAGGGCGACCTTTTGCGGGGTGGTGACGCAGACCCCGGCGGTGATGGGGAGACTTTGTGCCAGCGTGATCTGGGCATCGCCGGTTCCGGGGGGCATGTCAAAGAGGAGCACATCGATCTCCCCCCATTTGATATCCACGAGCATCTGGTCGATCGCCTGGGTGACCATGGCACCCTTCCAAAGCAGCGAAGCGTCCCGGGCGATCAGGGAGCCCATCGACATCACTTTGATCCCGTGGGCGGGGATGGGTGTGATGGTGTTGCCCACGAAGACCGGCTCCACGCCGTCGATCCCCATCATCCGGGGGATGTTGGGACCGTAAACATCGACATCGAGCAGCCCGACACGGATGCCGCGCTGTGCAAGGGCGAGGGCGAGGTTGACGGTGGTGGTTGATTTGCCTACGCCTCCTTTGCCGGAGCTGACCATCACGAAGCTTTGGATAGCGGGCAACGCATTGAAGCCGTTGGAGCTGGTTTGTCGGGGCACGGGCGGGGTGTCGATGGTGAGTGATGCCAAGGGGATACCAGCAATCTCAAGGCGTTTTTTGATCTCAAGTCGGAGTTGCTCGGAAACTTCACGAGCGGCCGAGGGGATCGAGAGGCTGATAAGGGCTCCGCTATCATTTGATTCGGCACGGGTGACAAAGCCAAACTCCACAATGGTTTTGGGAAATCCGGGGTAGGGGATTTGAGCGAGGATGTCGATGATAGCTGAGACTGCCGCCATAAGGGCTCCTGATGATTTTTATTATGTTTACGCATTGTACCATGAGGTTATTTACATTCATTCACACATCGTTGAGAGCCCATTGACAAAAGGGGAATAGACTTTGGTTTCCGGATGGGGGATAAGCCCGCATCCCGGAACCAAAGACACAAAAAGGACTCAAAATGAAAACCATCATCAAAACCGTCACTATCCTCTCGCTGGCAGCTGCTGGCTTCCTCTACGCTCCAGGCCGCTGAAAAAAGTGGGGAGGAGCTGTTTCAGGCCAACTGTACTTCGTGCCATGTTACCGTCCATCCCGAGGACGAGTCCAAACTGGTCGCCCCTCCGATCATGGGAGCGGTGTGCCATGTCAAGGAGAAGTTTGCTACGAAAGATGAAGCAGTTATTACCGCACCAACAAATAGTCTGAATTTTTGGGTATATAGTTAGTGGGGTAATAAGGTTTAGTTCCTCGTCCCCATCGTTTGGGGCGGCGGAGATGTCAAAAGGGTGTAAAAACCTCTTCAAGCTTAATGCTGCTCTCCAGACACTCAATCGGCAGTTCATCTTCGCCGCCAAAGGCACCTACATACTTATATTTACCATCAACCAGAATAAATGTATCAATAACTCCATACTCTGCATTGACTAAAAAATACTCTGTAATGCCACTTTTTTCATAAAGCTCTTTTTTTACAGTTTTATCTTTCAGAGCCGTTGATGGCGACAATACTTCAAAAATAGCACAAGGTTTCTCCTCTTCACAAAAAAGCATAACATCGGGCTGCACAACATTTATGGTGTCGTTGATGGTTAACTCCAAATCAAATGGTGCAATTCTCGGCAGACACTTTTGCTTCCCTTTGCTGATGCTTTTTAAAAAGAAAAAAATACTCCCCACAACATCCTGATGCAAAGCGCTGGCTCCTGCCATCATATGAATATCACCCAAAATAAGCTCTACCCGTTCCTCGGTAGAATGTGCTATATCCAAGTAATCCTCATAGCTGTAATTTTCTAATACTCTTGCCTCATCCATGAAAGCCTCAGTTATTGTTTTTTTAATTGTAGCATAAAGTTTATGATAATGCCAGCCATGCTCGGTTGAGATTGCGTTGAGGTTGGTCGGGTAGAATTAGAGCTACC
>JALVWV010000279.1 GCA_027023145.1 Campylobacteraceae bacterium
TGTAACTCTAAAACAGTTGGCATCCAACCGTAAACCATGTGCGCACCTCTTACAATATCGGTATCTTTAATCACGTCTAATGTATTAAAATAAGAAAGAATGTGTGGGTATGAAATTATGTAGGAATTATTTTGTTGGATTTGGGTGTATGGCTCTAAATCAAAAATATTCTGCATTTCTATTTCCTAATCTCTTGTTCTCTTTGTCCCTCGATGGGAAAATATATGCCACTCACTACAAAATTAAAGGCTCTTTAACAAGCCACCTCATCTACGCATTCCCACGCAGGAGCATGGGAACGAGGGTGAGTAAAAACCCCTAATTCCCAAGCACATGCCCCGCCAAAACAAACGCCACAAACACCCCTTCAAATACCCGGCGCCCCTCACACATCCCAACCACAGAAACCACCCGTTTCTTGCCCCGCTCCTGGGTCACGGTAGCATCAAAATCCACGCTCTGCCCTTTGGCGACCGGGGCGAGGAAGCGGACTTCGGAGCTGCCCAAAACCACATAGGGGTCGTTGACCGCTGCCATCGCTGCGTAGTCGGCGGCGCTGAAGAGGAAGCCGCCGTGGATCAGCCCCTCGGTATCGGCGGTCATCATCTCTGAGGTATGCAGCACCACACGTGCATAGCCTTCCCGCAATGCTGTCACTCGACCGCTGAGGCGTTCGTCGATTTTCAGGTGGGTTTGGAGGGTCATGGTTGGTTCCTTTTTGCGTGTTACGTGCTATGTGTTATGTGTTGCGTTTTGTGGGGCTGAAGCCCCAGCCCCTTTTTGATAAAAGCTTTTCAAAGAAAAGCATACCAAAATTCCTAATTCCTCACTCCTAATTCCTAATTCATTGGTGTGCAATTGCACACCCTACAATTCACCACGCACCACTTCCACCCAATACCCCGCCCCGATCGGCAGCGCGGCGTCTTCAAAATCGTATCGGCTCGAGTGCAGCGGGATCGTCTCGGCATCTGGATCGGTTTGGGTGCCGAGCCAGACATAGCAGCCCTCCTTTTCACGGAGGAAGAAGCTGAAATCCTCACTCCCCATGCTCGAGGGGAAATCGGTGCGCACCTGTTCCGCGCCCGAGACACGCTCAGCGGCACGGCGGGCGATCTCGGTGTGGGTGTTGATCGTGGGGGGATAGCGGCGGGTGTAGTGCACCTCGGCCGTCGCGCCGAAGCTCTCGGCGATCCCGCGGGCGATGGTACGGATCCGCGCTTCGATCTGCTCCTGTACTGTCTCGCTGAAGGCACGGATCGAGCCTTCGATCGTACAGACATCCGGGACGATGTTGAAGGCAATCCCGCTCTCGACTTTTGCGACGCTCACGACGTGGGCTTGTGCCGGGTCGATGTCCAGCGAAGAGATCTCCTTGATCGCCAGGACGATATGAGAGGCGACGACGATGGGGTTGATGGCGCGGTGGGGCTGGGAGCTGTGGCCGGAGCGCCCCTGTACGACGATCTGCCAGGTATCGACCGAGGTCATCACTGGGCCGGGCTTGACCAGAAACGTCCCCAGCGGTTCACTCGGGCGGTTGTGCATCCC
>JALVWV010000280.1 GCA_027023145.1 Campylobacteraceae bacterium
CATCACACTGTCAACAAATTCGACCACGTCAAGCACCACCTCTTCGATCTGCTCAGGAGTACAGAAGATGTGCGCATCGTCCTGAGTAAACTCCCGCACACGTAGCAGACCGTGGAGGACACCCGATTTTTCATGGCGGTGTACCACACCGTATTCGTAATACTTCAACGGCAGATCGCGGTAACTTTTGCCGGAGTTTTTGAATACCTGGATATGACCAAGACAGTTCATCGGCTTGATCCCGTACTCCTGGCCGTCGATCTCGGTGAGGTACATGTTTTCGCCGTAGTTGTCATAGTGGCCGCTGATCTTCCACATGTCGGCTTTGAGGATCTCCGGGCCGCGTACCGGCTCGTATCCCCGGTTGCGGTGGGCGGTGTGAAGGATCGCTTCGAGGCGGTTGCGCAGGCGGGCACCGGCAGGGAGCCACAACGGCAATCCCGCTCCCACCTCATCGCTAAACGTAAAGAGCCCCAGCTCAGTACCGAGCTTGCGGTGATCACGCTTCTTGGCCTCTTCGAGCATAGTCATGTGGGCTTTGAGCGACTCTTTGTCGGCAAAAGCGACTCCGTAGATACGGGTGAGCATCTCTTCGTCCGAATCTCCGCCGACATAGGCTCCGGCGACCCGGGTGAGTTTGAAGTTGTGAAGCAGGTTGGTCTTGGGGACGTGAGGTCCGCGGCAGAGATCTTCGAAATCCCCTTGCTTGTAGATCGAGACCGTCTCATCCTCGATGCGCGTCATCACCCGCTGTTTGAGATCATCGTCGGCAAACTTCGCTTGGGCTTCTTCTTTGGTGATGGAATATTTTTCGATGGGGAGTTTCTTTTTGATAAACTCTTTCATCTTCTTCTCGATCGCTTTGAGATCCTCTTCGCCGATCTTGGTATCGGTGCGGAAGTCGTAGTAGAACCCCTCATCTACCACCGGCCCGACAAAAAACTGCGTGTTGGGGTAGAGGGCTTTGATCGCTTGCGCCATGAGATGCGCGGTGGAGTGGCGGATCAGCTCGAGTGCCTCGGGAGAATTGTCGTAGTAGATCGGCTCGCCGACTGGTTGGTCTCCGGCGCTTTGAGTATCGACGATGGTGCCGTCTTGGATGTAGCCTATGATGTTTTCGCTCACGGTGTTTGCCTTGCATATTTTAAATTGCTGTGATTATAGCAAAGAGGGGGTAAAAAGTCGCTCATATCACCTTCTCCACCATCAACTGAATCGTCGTTTGACCTCGAAAATGGTTTTCATTGAGGGTATAAATCACATCCATCCGCGTGCCGATCGGATACGTTTGGGTCGTTTTAAACTGCACACCTTGCAGATAACGCTGATCCGATTCAAACGTGAACCGGAGGTGATTGTTCTCCTTGCCCATCGTCTGCAAGGCTGCCAGGGTGACGTTACGGGTGATAAATTTGGGGCGGGGGTTTCCCTGACCGTAGGGTTCGTATTGTTCCAATAAACGCAACAGCGTATGATCGATCAGGACAAAGGGGAGTTCACCGAGGATATCCGGATCGTACTCATCCACATCACGACACTCCTGTTGGGCATCCTTTTGAAGTGCCGTGACAAAATCTTCCAAGTGCTTCTGCTCAATGCTCATCCCAATCGCAGCCTTGTGCCCGCCAAAGCCGAGGAACCGATCTCGCTGACGATCAAGCAAATCATACAAATGGCACTCCCGCCAGCTACGGCCGCTCCCTTTGCAGACGGTACCGTTTTGGCTCAGGACAATCGCCGGACGGCCAAAGCGACGCACAAGACGCGCCGCGACGATCCCCACCACCCCTTCGTGCCACCCCTCACCATAAACAACCGTAACGGCGGCATCCGGATCGGCCTGAGCTACTGCTGCATCCGTCACCTCCTGCTCGAGACGTTTGCGCTCGTCGTTGAGGTGTTTGAGGCGCTCCAGTGCGGTACGGGCTTCGTAAATATTGGGGGCAGTGACATAGGATAAAGCGATAGAAGCATCCTCAAGCCGCCCAGCACTGTTGATCATGGGTGCAAGTGAAAAACCAAAATCCTCAGCGGTGTAGGATGCCTTGGGATTGGCTTCCCGATACGCACGAGCAAACGGCCACTCTGATCGCCCAAACTGCTCAAGGCCGCGCCGCACCATCACGCGGTTGATATGATCAAGCGGCATCATATCAGCCACAATCGCAATGGCAACCATATCGAGATAGGTTTTCATATCGATGTGCGTGTCTCTTTTCTGATTGAGTGCAGCACAAAGATACCAGGCAATCTGCGCACCACACACTTCTTCATACGGGAATGAACACTCCGGATGCTTCTGATCGACAATAGCATATGCTTCGGGAGGAGTTTGGGGGACGATATGGTGGTCGGTGATGATCAGATCGATCCCGCGTCGGCGGCATATCTCGGCTGCTTCGAGGGCGGAAATGCCGTTGTCAACAGTAAGAATAACATCGGCGTGTTCAATCCGCTCAAGCACCGAAGGGGAGAGGCCGTAGCCATCGGTAAAACGATTGGGGATATGGACTTCGATGGGGAGATCGATTGCTGCAAAAAACTGTTGGACGATTGCGGTGGCCATCACCCCATCCACATCATAATCCCCCACCAATACGATACGCTCCCCCCGATCGATCGCTGCACTAATCCGTGCAACGGCACGATCCATCGAACGAAAAGCAGAGGGGGAGGGGAGATCACGCAGGGTCAGAGAATCGGCGGTGAGCCGACGTGCGATTTGTTCATGGATGGATGAGAGATCGAGGAGTGGATAGGGGTACATCACCCCTCGGTCTGGTGGGCATGAGCCGCCTGGACAAAGGCCAAAATCGACTCATTAGGATTTTGGAGGCGGGAGGTAAATTCTGGGTGAAATTGTACACCGAGGAACCATGGATGATCTTCCACCTCAACCGCTTCGATCAACCCTTCAGACTCTCCACTAATGATCATCCCCGATGCTTCAAGCGCTTCCCGGTAGAGGGGATTGGCTTCGTAGCGGTGACGATGGCGCTCATAAATGGTCGTAGCACCATACGCTTCGGCGAGATGGGAACCCTCTTTGGTA
Organism: Campylobacteraceae bacterium; assembly: GCA_027023145.1. Lineage (GTDB taxonomy): Bacteria > Campylobacterota > Campylobacteria > Campylobacterales > Sulfurovaceae > S017-3. The sequence continues at coordinate 3,053 of JALVWV010000280.1, forward strand.
TCGCAGCGATACTCTCCCAGACGCATGGTACCACCGAGAGGCGATTGGGTTGTGCGGACTTGTTTGGAACCGCTGGCGTCGATAAACTCGTCGATGAGATAAACGATCGGGTCGGGAGTATTTTCGTCAAATTCGACTGAATTGGCTTCGGGGAGACTGAGGACGTTGCGGGCAAACTCGATCATCGCCAACTGCATCCCAAGGCAAATACCGAGGAAAGGGATCTTCTGAGTACGGGCAAAGCGGATCGCCTCAATCTTCCCTTCGGTACCCCGCTTACCAAATCCACCGGCGACGAGTACACCGTCACAATCCTGAAGATACTTTTCGCCCCCTTCCTCTTCGACCTTTTCACTGTCCACCCATTTGATAGCGACTCTGAGGTCATGGTGTGCTCCGGCATGGATTAGAGCTTCGGTAAGCGATTTGTATGACTCTTTGAGATCGAGGTACTTGCCGACAAAAGCAATTTTGACTTCACCAGCAGGTTTGAGGATCTTGTGTACCAAATCACTCCAACTGTCCATTTTTGGTTGACACGTTTCAAGCTCAAGCTGCTTGCAGATTGGGGTAAGCATATCCTGGCGGAGGAAGTTTAGAGGCACTTGATAGATCGTCGCGGCATCTTCGGCCACGATCACCGAAGTCTCATCCACATCGCAGCTAAAAGCAATCTTGCGTCGGATTTCACTACTGACGGGTACCTCAGCACGCAGTACCAACATATGGGGAGCGATACCGATACGGCGAAGCTCTTGTACCGAGTGTTGGGTTGGTTTGGTTTTGAGCTCTCCGGCGGCTTTGATGTAGGGTAACAGTGTGACGTGAATGTTCATCACATTTTTACTGCCGAGTTCATGCTTGATCTGACGAATGGTTTCCAAAAAAGGGAGTCCTTCAATATCACCAGTCGTACCACCCAGCTCGACAATCAAAATATCTCGACCTTTTCCAGCAAGAAAAATTCGTTCTTTGATTTCGTTGACGATGTGAGGAACGACTTGGATCGTTTTACCGAGATATTCTCCCTTACGTTCTTTTTCGATGACCGTTTTGTAGATTTGTCCTGTAGTAAAGTTGTTTGCTTGGGTCAAAGAGGTATCAAGAAAGCGCTCGTAATGTCCAAGATCGAGATCCGTTTCAGCACCGTCTTTGGTAACAAATACTTCACCATGCTCGAGGGGAGACATGGTACCAGGGTCAACGTTGATATAAGGGTCAAGCTTTAGAACTCCAACCCGATGTCCGGATGCCTTAAGTAAGGTACCCACACTAGCAGCTGTAATTCCTTTGCCAAGAGAACTTAGCACACCACCGGTGACAAAAATGTATTTGGTTTGTTGGGTTTCACTCACGAGAATATCCTCAAGCTACAATAGGCATAATGATAGTCATGAAATTGTCATCTCTGACCATGAAGGGTAAGGTTGTCTCATTTAAACCAATTTCAAATGTATCTTGTTCAATGTGGGTAAGAAAATCCAACATATATTTGCTATTAAAAGAGATATCAAATTTATCCTGCAAACCGGTGTTGATTTCAATTTCTGTCTTGGCTTCAACATTGTCAGCACTAAGAGAGTGGAAAATGATAGTATCATTGAGAAACGTTATTTTAATTTCCTGGGAAATGGTAGTGATCATTCGGATGGAATCCAACATTGCCTTTTTGGGTAATGGAAACTGATGTTTCAGTGTTGCGGGGATAATCCGTTGGTAATCAGGAAATTTTCCATTGATCAATCGGGTATAGAAAAGGGTGTCGTCATTTTGGATCAAGAGGGTAGTTTCATCATAGAAGATTTCAATTTTATCGAGAAACAGTTTTTGAATTTCTAAAATTGCTTTTTTGGGAAGGATGAGTGAGAGTTCTGTATCCGATCCCCCGGGAATCGATGCAATAGCCAAACGACGTGTATCGGTTCCTACCAAGTCGGTATTGTTTTTTTGGATACTGATTAGAGCACCATTCAATTCGTATTTTGGGTTATTTGTATCGATTGCTGGTGATATCTTTTTCAAATTACGGATAAGGCTGAGTGAGTCAAGAACAATGGTAGATTTGTCTTCTGTGGTAGGAAATAGAGGGTATTCTGCTGTATCAAAAACAGGAAGTTTGAATTTGGAATGTTGTTGTTTGACAATCAATGTACTACCAAGCAGTTCAAGAGTGATCTCATCATCGCGTAGGATTCGGACAATGTCAAGAAATTTTTTACCGTTAACTGTAAAACTACCAGGATGTTCAATTAAAAACTGATTCGTAATGATTTGGAGACCTATTTCAGCATCAGTTCCCTTGATGATACAGTCATTTTCGCGAGTAGCGAAAAAAACATGTGAGGTGATTTGGCTGGCATCTTTTTTTTCCAAAAAGGGTTGGAGATTGATCAATAAGGTTTCGATGATTTGTTTTTGAACCCGTACTTTCATGGAGACTCCTTGCATGATGTATTAAATAAGAGATAGTAGCTAGTAGTAGCACTACGTGAATAGAGTGAAAAAGCCTTTCAATGCCTTTGTGTATGAGGACACAAGAGGGTGAATAAACTGTTAGGTTTTTTTCACATTTTTTCACATCTTCTTGGAGAAAATTATATCTTTTTTTTATTCAAGTTCAGGTGTTGGCTTTTTGTTGGGTTCCAATCTTGTTTGAGAATTCTTCGAGAAGTACTTTGAAATTTTCATCATTTTCGATGACTTCTTTGATTTTTTTCATGGCGTGAGAGATAGCAGTATGGTCTTTCATGCCAAAATAGACTGCAATCTGTGGCATCGAATTTGGTGTAAGGTTCCGTGCAAGGTAGATAGCAATTCTTCGGGCATTGACTACGTTTTTTGTCCGTTTTTTTGATCGGATATCTGAGGGTTTGATGTTGAGTTCTTTGGAGATGATTTTGACGATGTCATCAATGGTGATGTTTTCTTGTTTCTCTTTGATTTGATCTTTGATCGCATTTTTAGCAAATTCCAGTGTAATCTCCTGACCCAGCATGTTGCTCATGGCATTGAGTTTGATGATGGCTCCTTCAATTTCACGAATGTTGTCACCCATATTGGTAGCAATGTAATGGACGATATCATTGTCAAGGCGAATGCCATCGAGTTCACATTTTTTTTGAATGATAGCGATCTTGGTCTCCAGTCCCGGAGGGATAATGTCAGCAAGTAATCCCCACTCGAAGCGGCTGCGGAGGCGATCGACCAAACCGGCGATTTTGTTGGGATGGCGATCGGAGGTGATGACGATTTGTTTTTTAGCCTGATGAAGTGCATTGAAAGTATGAAAAAACTCCTCTTGAGTTTGATCTTTTCGGCTGAGAAACTGTACATCATCGATGAGGAGAATGTCACATTCACGATAAAAGTCTCGAAACCGATCCATGGTCTGCGAACGGAGATGCGACGTAAATTTATTCATGAATTGTTCAAACGTAGTATAAATGACTTGCTTACCCTGAATGGTGTGGTGGTTACCGATGGCATGAAGGAGATGCGTTTTTCCCAGTCCGACTCCTCCATACAAAAAGAGAGGGTTGTATACTTCACCCGGTTTTTCAGCGACACTTTTGGCTGCCGTGTGTGCGAACTGGTTGGAATCCCCAACAATAAAACTCTCAAAGGTAAAAGAGGGGTTTAGCTGCGTATTTTTGGTAGGGTTATTTTTGGCTTCTGTGGGAGATAGTGAAGATGAAGTATGTCTCTTTATGTTATGCCGTAATGGAAATTCCAGCCGAGGTTTGATTCCACTTTTTATTTCAAAAAGATGAGCGATTTTTTCTCCATATTGACTATGAACCCATTTGGAAATATAAACATTGGGGACAGAAAAATAGGCTAAGTCACTGCGGGAACGTTTGGCATCGTATTGGCAATGTTGAAGGTACTGCTTGTATTCAGAGGGACTTACCTCTCCTTTGAGGGTCTGGAGGATCTCTTCACCGATGTTCATAATATCTCTTTCAAAACATGAAATAATTCACAGGAGTTCCAACAAGAATCGTCTTCATGTGAATAACTGGGTGAATTTTATCGAAAACAAGCTAAAATAGCACATTTATACGCCATGTGAATAGAGTTTTTCACAGGTGAAAAAGAGGGTGAATGATTATATTGGGAATAGACCCCGGAAGCCGAAATCTTGGGTATTGCTTACTTGAATATGATGGCCATAAAATGCGACTGGT
>JALVWV010000281.1 GCA_027023145.1 Campylobacteraceae bacterium
AAGCTTCAAGGTCGAGGGTACGCCGATCACTCCCACCCTCTCGAGCGACGGCAAAACCCTCAGTTACATCCACCCCGCACTGGCCAAAGGCGCCACCGTTACATTGACGTACGTTGCCGTCATCGGTGCCGGTACCGTCGATCATCAGGCAGTCAATACCGCCTGGGCGAGTGCGCCGGGTGCTGGCAAATCCAACGTCGCCAAAACGGTGCTCAAGATCAAAGAGGAGCTCTGGCGCTCCAAAGGCTTCATCCTCGGACAAGTCTACGAAGCTGATGCCCCCTGCGAACACAACACCACCAAAGGAGTCGGCAAAGGGGCAGCCACCCCTGCCTCTTCGGTCGTCGGACTCGACGGCAAGCCTCACCCCAAGCGGGGATGCGGTGTCGAGGGGGTCAGGCTCTATATGGAAGACGGTCGCTACGTCGTGACCGACAAAGACGGTCGGTATCACTTCGTCGATGTTGCCAACGGCACCCACGTCGTCCAGGTCGACGACGAGAGCATCAAGGGGCGCTACACCCTCGAACAGTGTGAGCGCTACACCCGCTTCGCCGGGCGGGCACGGTCGCAGTTTGTTGAAGTGCACCATGGAGGGCTCAACCGGGCGGACTTTTGTCTCCGTCGGATCCCCGGAGCCACGGGCAATGCCCTGCTCGAGATGCAGATTGCCCAGCAGAGCAAAGACCGCATCCGCGTGACGCTGCGCACCAACGCATCGATGACGTTGATCGATCCCGAAGTCTTCCTCTCCCTCTCCGACGGGCTGGGGTATGTCAAGGGGAGTACCACCACTGCCAAGGAACCGATCCGCCACGACGAGATCCTTGTCGTCAAGATGGGGGGCAAGCGCGAAGCAAGCCTCACCTTGCGCGTGCGTGATAACATCATCCCCGACAAAGAGCTCCGTGCTATTCTCTACTACGACACTGAGACCCTCAAAGATCAGCACAGCGAAGTGGCCGATGTGATGTTTATGACTGCCAAAGGGAAGGCAGAGGTCACTCGCATCACCAAAATCACCCAATCCAGCGATCGTGTACTCGGTGAGAGTGTCGGAGCACACGTGCCGGCGGGGGACTACAACTGGACGAAACCGACCCATCAAGTCATCATGCCCCAGTACACCCCCGAAGAGGTGGACGAACTCGGCTCCAAGCCTGCCATCGTCTGGCCGCCCAAAGGGTGGATACCAGACATTCCCTCTACCCGCATAGCAATCCTCTACCCCAAAGGGCACAGCGTCGAACTCCGCCTCAACGGCCACAAAGTGAGCTCTCTCAACTACGAAGGGCTCTTCCGAGGCACCAACGGCATGCAGATCATGCACTACAAAGGGGTCGATCTGGCCGAGGGGCTTAACACTTTTACCGCCATTGTCAAAAAAGGGAAACGGGTCATCCGGCGCCTGACGCGCACTGTTTACGTCGAGAGCCGTGCCCCCAAGACAATCACCCTCCTCCCCCAATACTCCTATCTCGAAGCCGACGGTACCCATGAACCGATCATTGCTGTCAAGATGCTCGGCCCCTCCGGTCATCCG
>JALVWV010000282.1 GCA_027023145.1 Campylobacteraceae bacterium
AAGCCGGGAGCGCCCCAAGATGGAAGTGGACTTCCTCATGCGCCTCCTTGACCGGTACCTGACAAACGAGATCCCCGTCTACATGGAACACAATGTCCGCCTCGAAGTGATTGGCGATATTGACCGCTTCTCTAAAAAGCTTCAAAAAACCATTGCAATGGTCAAAGAAACCACGGCCAACAACACCAGCCTCACTCAAGTCCTCGCCCTCAATTACGGCAGCCGGGATGAGATCGTCCGCGCTGTCAACCGCGTCATCGATGCCGGAGAGGCCGTCACCGAAGAGAGCCTTGGAGCCGCACTCGACACCCCCTATGTCGATGCTGATCTGCTGATACGCACCAGCGGCGAACAACGCCTCTCCAACTACTTGCTGTGGCAGCTAAGTTACGCGGAGTTTATCTTCACCGATACCCTTTGGCCTGATTTTAAACCCGATGAACTTGAGACGCTCATCGACCATTACGAAGGGCGCGAACGGCGCTTCGGAGGGATCTAATGGATGCTATGACCCTCTATGCCATCCTCGCAGCACTCGTGGGACTCCTCGTGGGCTCCTTCCTCAACGTCGTCATCTACCGCGTGCCGCTCGGAGAAAACATCGCCTTCCCCGCCTCCCACTGCACGAGCTGCAACCACCCCCTCAAATGGTACCACAACATCCCCCTCTTCTCATGGATTTTTTTGGGGGGCAAATGTGCCTTCTGCAAAGAACCGATCTCCAAGCAATACCCCATCGTGGAATTTATCAACGCCCTGATATGGCTGATGCTCTTTATCAAAGTCGGCCCCGTATGGTGGTTCCCTTTTGTCGCGGCCTCTTTCAGCGCCCTACTCGCCCTTTCGATGATCGACTTCAAATATTTTGCTGTGCCCGACTCGGTCAACTTTTTTGCGCTGGGAACTGCGCTGATCAGTCCGGCACTTTTCCACATAGATATGAGCAACAGTATTGTTCAAGCTCTCATCGCCGCCGGAGGACTGTGGCTGATCGGCTTCGTCGTCTCCAAAGTTGCTGGCAAAGAAGCTATGGGAAGCGCCGACGTGATCGTCGCTGGTACGATGGCAGCCCTTTTGGGTTTCCCCAACTTCTTCATCGCCCTATTCCTCTCGGCGATTCTGGCAATCTTCCCCTCATTGTTTGCCAAAGATACAATGGTACCTTTCGTCCCCTTTTTGGCGCTGGCAACGCTGATCGTGTACCTGTTTGACGCACAAGTCGCCCAACTCATCCACTGGATCATCTACCGCTAATGCGCATCAAAGCGGTCATCGCCTATGACGGCTCAGCTTTCGAGGGCTTCCAGCGCCAGACTCGAACGCCCCGTACGGTAACCACAGCTTTTGAAAATGCCCTGAAACGCCTCGGGATTGAGAGTGCGATTACCGGCAGTGGACGCACCGATGCAGGGGTACATGCCACCGGGCAGGTGATCCATTTCGATCTGCCCGACTACTGGCACGATCTCTCCAAACTCCAAATGCATCTCAACGGTCAACTCGAAGCCATCGCTGTCAAACACATCAGCTCGGTACCGGACAATTTTCACGCCCGTTTTGATGCCCACAAACGCATCTATCGCTACCTCTTGAGCACCACATCCCCCTCGGTTTTTGAGCGCCGATACATCGCCCATGTTCCCGCTTTGGATATTCAGAAACTTCAGCATGCCCTTGCCCTCTTCGAAGGGAGACACGATTTTGGCTACTTCAGGAAGAGTGGCTCCGAGACCAAAGACGACATCCGCACCATTTACCAAACACGCCTGAGGAAAATAGGAAAATATTACGCGATCTATTTTGAAGCCAACGGGTTTCTCAGAGCGCAAGTACGAATGATGCTATCAGCTGCTTTTGAGGTTAGCCGTGGAGAGCTCACTCTTGAACAGCTCAAGGAACAGTTAGCAATGCATCATAGATATACGACCCACCTTGCGCCGCCAGAGGGGTTGTATTTGGCAAGAGTAATCTATTGGCATCAACATCAAGGTCTAAAGACAAAAATATCCAAATCTTTAATCACCTTATAATGCTTCTCGTTGGCTGTATAAAGTGTCATGCCATATGAAGTAGAGGTTGCCCCAATAAGAGCATCGGCCAATTGCATAGAATGGCTCAGAAAATACGCTTCGACATAAAAAAGCGCCTGCGCTGAAATCTCTTCAGTGATGTAGATGATTTTGACTCTCCACTGCTTCAAGGCTTGCTTCAGGGCTCTTAGCTCATCCTTGTTTCTCATCCCCTGCACCAACTCCATATACGTCACAGCAGAGATAGCAAACTCCCCGATACCGTGAATAAAGTCATAAGCTTTTTGATTGCCTCTGAGATACCAAATAAGTACATCCGTATCGATAAGCTTATCATAGACCAAAGTCACGACCTTTTCTCATCGTTCGCACCATCGTATCGACATTTTCATCTCTATCCTGCCACATGCCGAAAATAGTGTCGGTCTTTTTCTCTGAAGTGTGTTGATTATAGGGGGTAAGTTTTGCTCTGGCCTTGCCTCGATACGTGATAAGGATATCTTCACCCTTGCTCAAGACATCAAAAAGCATTGAAATATTAAATCGTAAATCTTTTGCAGTTACTGTCATCTCTCAAGCTCCATAAAAGTTTATAGTTAAAGTATAAACTATTTTGTATTAAGGGCACCTCTAATAATAGGTCGTACCCACAACATCTCCAGCTTTTGTCCAGGCAAGGCATCGCTTCGCAGGCATAGCCGTAGCTACGTCAAGAAGCGATAACGCCGTATGGGCGAAAGCTGGTGATGCCCGCAGGGTGGGCTTTGCAGACGCGATCTTTTACTTGATGCTCTCTTCACCGTAGCTACGGCTACGCTTTGAGAGCCTCAAGCAAAATCTCACATCTGCAAAGCCCATTGTGGGTATGACCTATTATTAGAGGTGCCCTTCAGTTATTGAAACGTACTCACATCCCACTCGGGAGCTGCCAATTCTTCCTCGTATACTTTTTGCCCGATCTCTTGATAGCGGGCATAGTAGCGCTCGACAAACTGGCGCACCGGCTGTGTTTTTGGGAGGTAGATCCCCCCCTCTTTTACAGTATAACGCCCGAGGAAATCACCAGCATCCTCTTTGGCGAGATAGTGGCGTGCCAAGGCGGTATAGGTTTCGGTGTATGCTTTTTTCATCGCGGCATACCGGTCGTAACGGATTGCCAGCGGCTCATCGAAGCGCAGCACCCCGGAGGCGAACAGGATCTCGAGGTGGATGAGTCCTTCGCAGTAGTACGGTAGCACTTCGCCCACTTCCTGCCAAGCGATGAGCCCTACGGCACGGGAGACAAGATCATCCACAAGGTGCTTGGTCAGGGCGGCATCTTCCCGGGTAAAAAAGCCCATAAGCCCGCCAGTGGTGGCTTTGAACTCTTCGATGTTTTTGAATTGCCCTGAGCCGTTCATCGCCGTCTCGGTGTCGGTGTCGATCCAGAGGATGTGCCCAAACTCGTGCCCAATGGTGCTGATGTCGTAAAGGCGGTGCCAGAGGTCGGGGGCTTTTTCGGCGAGACCACGACGGGAGAGGATAAAGGTCTTGCCGAAGGTCTCGACGGAGAGCTCCATGACTGGTTTGGCCAGCTGACTCTGATGGACGAAATCGGCGTAAGCAAAGATCTTCTTGCCCAGCTCACTGCTCACTTGCTCGTCGTTGGGGACGACTTGAGCGGAGAAGAGGCCGTTAAATTCCGCAGCGTAGTAGAGCATCGGCTGACCGATATAAAGCTGGGCTTGGTCGACTTGGAGGAGATTCTTCGCCATAACTTTCTCTCCGTCGTTTCCAAAGTCTTTGGCCATATCGTAGGCGAAGTGTTTGATATTGTCCCTTGTAGTGGCTGAAGTCTGAAGCCGAGGGTTGACGATCCGTAAATCCCACTCGAGTGCCACCGCCTTGCGGTAGTGATCTTCGTAATACTCCAGCGGGTGACCCACCTGAATCGGAGTGGTGATCGCCATCCAGCGGCGATCCACCTCTGCCCACATCGAGATGAGTTCCGGGACATGGGTGTGGGCAAACGCTTCTTTGAGTGCCGCAAAATAGGCGATCCATTCCTGCTTCTGACCATACACTTCATCCTCGAGCGGCTCCAGCAGGGCGATGAGCTGATCGAGGGCACCGACGACACCAGTCACCTCATTGGGGAACGCTTCGGCATACGCAGCTGATTTGTATGGGGTCAGACCCGCAGACGATTCATCGCTTTGCGGTACATCATCTGAGGTCAGATCCCTTTTCACGAGCACCGAATAGGAGCGGTCAGCTACCTTCCCCTCATGATCCCGATCGAGAAGTTCCTGAGCTTGAAGCATTTCGAAGACTTTGGCGTCGTCCCCGTCAAAAAGGCTGCTGAGCTCTAGGTTGACCGAGTGGAGGATGTGGTGCGTCCAGCGGCTCTGCCATTCACTCAGCCGCAACCCCACATAATGTACCCCGAAGATCAGCGCACGGTAAAACGGTGTGAGTAACTTCTGCTCTTCGATCCACCCGATGAGCGTCTCATGCCGGGCGATGTGCATCATGCTTACAAACCCATAGGCCAGATCCTTCTTGGCGCGGATCTCCTCCTCAGAAAATCCCGCTTTGGTCAACACTTGTTCGAGGGCATCTTCGCGTAGATTTACAATCCGTGTCAATGCCGCCATCGTCGTCTCATCGGTACGCTCCAGCCCGAGAAGCCGCAGAAAATTGGTCACCACCTCTTCTGCTTCTTTGTGCCCCCCTTTGAGGAGCATATAGTAGTCGTTGAGTTCGGTTTGCCGACGTTGGAGAGCGTCGTAGAGAGTTTGGAGGTCGGTGAGGAAGTTTTGTTGGGTCATTGGGCGTCCTTTTGGGCGTGTTATGTGTTAAGTGTTACGTGTTACGTTTTTTGAGCTTGGTATTATACAACGTCACGTATCTTTTTTTATGTTTTCATTTCAATATCATACCGTATTACCCTACTCGATGGCGATATGTTCAGAAAATTCCAAAAATTGGCTGATATTTCAACCACACAAATGCGGCTGAAGCCGCATCCCCTCATAACGCAATACGTAACACTTAACACGTAACACGCCAAAATCAGCGCATACCTAAATTTCTAATTTCTAATCTCTAATTTAATTCTCCCCTCCATCCAATACCCAAGCACCTCCGTCGTCAAAGCGATCCGATCGACAAAGCTCTGTTTGGAAGCCCGTTCGTGGATGGTGTGGTCTCCATCGCCAAACGGCCCCCAGCCGTCGAGGGTAGGTACCCCTTCGGCTGCGACGAGGTTGGCATCACTCGCGCCGCCGCGTTTTTCGGTGGCTAGCTTGATACCGCAGAGGGTATTGACTTGCTCGATGAGGTGCTGCTGTGCCCGGGAGGGAGCCATGACATCGCGCTGAATCCCGCCGGAGAGGGTGGCGGTGGTTCCGGGAATATGGGTATGGGCAGCGATCGCTTCGACGGCGGTGAGGACACGGTCGCGCTCGGCGGTTGAGGTGTAGCGCAGTTCAAACGTAAGCCGGGCACTCGGTGAAATGGTGTTGGCACCGATCCCGCCGTGGATCTCACCGACGTTGACGGTGGTTTCCTTTTCGAGATCGGTCAAAGCAACAAGCTGTTGGAGTTTGTGGCTTGCTTCGAGGTTGGCATCGGCTCCGTCGGCGTAGTGGTTGCCCGCGTGTGCCGCCCGCCCAGTGATGTCGATAAAAAACGTCCCCACCCCTTTGCGTCCGATCACCACTTCATCCTTGCGCCCTGCTGCTTCAAAGACGAGGCAGGCATCGTAATCGTGTGCCAGCTCGCGGGTGAGGTATTTGCTGTCGTCACTGCCGGTCTCCTCATCGCTGACGAGCAGTACGTCGATATTGTGTATCGCTCCGTGTGTTTCGTGAAGGTGGCGCAATGCCTGAAGGGCGACGTAATTCCCCCCTTTCATATCGCAGACACCCGGGCCGTAGATCCACGTTTCATCTTCGGAAAATGTCTCAAATTCGCCCGGAGGAAATACCGTATCAAGATGCCCGAGCAAGAGCAGTTTTTTTCCTGTACTTTCCGGTGCGACGAAATGAAGGTGGTCGCCGATCTCTCCCCGGGGATGCCGCCGGAGTGTGTAGCCCAGCGGTGTCATCCACTCGACAAAGATATTGCCGACGGCATCAACACCTGCCTTGTTTTTCGTCCAGGAGTTGATCTCGATGATCCGTTTCAGCTCATTCCACTGTTTCGTTTCCATGTTGTTCCCCTTTCTTTGGAGATATTTTAGTAAGTCGTAGTAGAATTTGGGATTAAATTATCACCGCACCAACAAATAGTCTGAACTTTTGAGAGAGCGAGACGAGATGAGATGTGCGTGAAAAAATCTGAAGGACTACCTGTAGGTAATTCAAAGGTGATACCACGCAAAGAAGTCAAGGAGGGGTCATGGCGCGTAAAATCGGAATGTGGATGTACCAAAACGGCGAGGGAGACGCCATCGAGAAAAAGCTGGTGCGCCAGCTCAAAGAGCGGGGGATCAAAACGGTAACGGGGCTCAACCTGCGACATGCCATTGCCAAAAACGGCCACATTATCCATGAAGGACACAAGCTGGATAAACTGGATCTGTTTTTCTCCTACAATGCTGGGGAGCAGACGCAGTATCAAATGTTCCTCTATCAAGCGCTCAACCGGGTGATCCCGATGGTCAACTCTTATGATGCATTTGCGCTGACGGAAGATAAATTTCAGACGGCGTTCCTGTTGCGGCAACACGGGGTGGCGACGCCGAGCTTCAAACTCTGCCACCGTGACGACGCGCATGAACTCAAAAAGATCATCAAAAAGTGGAGTCGCATGGTCTACAAACCCACCGATGGCTGGGGCGGTGTGGGGCTGACGAAGATCGAAAACGAAGCGACTCTCGATACACTGCTACCGTTTCTCAACCAGATGGATCTGCGTTTTTTCTACGTCGAGAAATTTATCGATTATGACAACACCGATTATCGGATCGATGTGGTGGACGGACAGTTCGTTGCCTGCTATGGACGCAAAGCTGGCGGCAACGACTGGCGGACGAATGTCACAAGCGGGGGGTCGGTTTTTCTCCGGGAACCCAACGATACGGTCGTGGATCTGGCCATCCGTGCGGCCGAAGTGTGCGGCACCGAC
>JALVWV010000283.1 GCA_027023145.1 Campylobacteraceae bacterium
CATCGGCAACGTCTACGGCCGCTTCACCACCGCGCAAAGCGTTGAATTTTTACTGAAAGTCCCGACGGTCATCGCTATCGTCGGACTACTACGGGTATAGGAGTATCGTCATGCAGAAAAGTTTTGTGCAGGAGGGTTTTGTATCGTATCAATCCTCATCTTCAGAGGATTTGGCCGCCCAGCAACGCAGTCTCGAATCCGAGACAGAAGGGGTCGCCAACACCCAGACACTCATCGAAAAGGCGATCCACTGGTTTCAGGCACGCAGCATGTTTGTTGTCGCCTACGGCACGGGATGTGGTGCGATCGAAATGCCACCGGTGTTTACCAGCCGGTACGACATCGAGCGCCTCGGTGTCGTCGGTGTCGCCACCCCCAGACAGGCCGACATACTCATCGTCTCCGGCTACGCATCCCTCAAAACGTTGCGCCGGATTATCCGAACCTACGAGCAGATGAGCGAGCCCAAATTTGTCATTGCCCTGGGCAGCTGCACCATCAACGGCGGCATGTACTGGGACAGCTACAACACCATCAAAAAACTCGAAGACTATATCGGGGTCGACATGTACGTCGCCGGCTGCATGCCCCGCCCCGAAGCCCTCATCGAAGGGTTTGTCAAACTCCAGGCGGCCATTCGGGATCAGACCCTTGAGCCCGGATACGTCCGCTACCGGGACAACTACGACTGGTACCGGAGCAATCAGGAGAAAGTACTGGGAAAAAATATCGCCCCCCAATATGAAGAAAACTACGCCGGGATGGAGCTACCATGAAGACACTTACCACCCGATACGACGTCACCGAAAAAACCCCCCGCCTCTTCTCGATCGAGGTTGATAGCCGCGAAGCTTGGCGTGAGGCGATCGATTTCGTCACCACCCATACGGAGTTTGTCACCTTGTCGCAGATCGCGTGTGCGGACTGGATCGAAGAGGAGATTTTTCTCCTGACGTATCTCTTCACCGATCATGCCCGCAGTCAGAACCTGATGCTCAAAGTCCCCATTGGTCGTGAGGGAGAAGGGCTCCCAAGCCTCAGCAACCGTTTTCCTCAGGCCGAAGTGATGGAGCGGGATTTGCATGAAATGTACGGAATCCCGTTTGAGGGCAACGACACCCTCTACGCATTCGTCCTCGAGGGGTGGACAGATCTCCCTCCGATGCGCCGGGAGTTTGATACGCTGGCGTACGTCCATGAGCACTACGATTTCCAACGTGGGCGTGAAGACAATAAAGACGTCAAAGTCGAGCAAAAACGGCTTCGCGAAGAGGCCAAGCGCCTCAAAGCGGCACAAGAGGAGGCTCCTCATGGAGAATAAACAGATCAAAATCTTCCACGGTCCCCAGCACCCGGGGATCACCGGCAACATGTCGGTTGAGCTCGACCTGATCGGAGAGACCATCCAGCAGGCGCGCACCCATGTGGGCTATCTCCACCGTGGTTTCGAGAAACTGATCGAGCGGCGCACCATCCTTCACCCGTTTACCATCGTCTGCCGCCTCCGCGTCCCCGAACC
>JALVWV010000284.1 GCA_027023145.1 Campylobacteraceae bacterium
TGGCATCGATCTCGATCAAGTGAGCGATACCAATATCACCGACAATGTCATCACCTCCAACGGTCGGGCAATCCCCTACCGGGGGGATGCGCTCAAGGTCTGGTACGGGCATAATATTCGCATCACCGGCAACACCATCGTCAGTGCACGCGATGTCAAGATCACCTTCTCAGAGGATACGCTCTTTGCCGACAACACCGTCCGCCAGAGCCGCTACGGAGTCATGATCGAACACAGCCGCCGTACCCGTATCGAGAACAATACCCTCATGCGCAACGCCACCGGTGTCATGACAATGGGTTCACCCCAAACCCGCATCGAGCGCAACCGCATCCTCGGCAACCGCCCCCCGGCCGGGATTGCTATCCTCATCGCCGGAGAGGGGCATCCCTCATCCAAAACAACGACCTGCGCTTCAATGCCAAAGCCTTCTACATCGACTCCAATGCCAAGTCAACCGGCATCCATCGCGAAATCCTCCACAACACGATCCGCTACAACACCGAGGTCTTTCACTTCCACCTCACCATCCGTAACAATCGCATCGAGAACAATATCATCGCCGACAATCTCGATGACGTGGTCAAAGATATTCGAGGCTACCCCACCCGGGACAATACCATCACCCGAAACTACTGGAGCCGCTACGAGGGATTTGATCGCGACCACGACGGGATCGGGGACACCCCGCATGTCGTTCAAGCTTACGCAGATCAACTGTGGCATCATGACCACCACTTGAAGTTCTTTTACGGCACGCCGTTTATCTCCCTGCTCGATCTGCTGGCACGGGTAGCGCCCTTCACAGAGCCGGAATTTTTACTGCGGGATGCACAGCCTGTGATGAACAGGAAGAAGATGGAAAAATAGTGTGAGTGAACATATCGGAGCAGGGACTTCAGTCCCGTTCACTGGCTCCATATCGAGAGATATGGAGCCAGCAGCCAGAAGGGATTAGGTATTGGTGCGGTGACAAGGGGACGCGACTTCAGTCGCGCTGGATGGGGCCAAAGCCCCAGCCCCTTTTTTTAGTAGAACCTACGCTTCTTCCGCTGGCGTAAGGGTGACGTCATCATCACCAATCATTCCCGTTCCGACCGGGATGAGGCGTCCAATGACGACGTTTTCTTTGAGGTCGGCCAGCGGGTCGACTGTCCCGGCAATGGAGGCTGAGGTCAGTACCTTGGTCGTATCCTGGAAAGAGGCGGCCGAAATGATACTGTCCGCACCAACCGCCGATCGGGTGATACCGACCAACATCGGCTCAGCAATAGCGGGTTCACCTCCAAGTTTGATGATACGCTCATTCTCTTCGTTGAATTTGCTCTTGGAGACAAGATCCCCTTCGATAAACTTGGTATCCCCACTCTCGACGACCCGTACCTGCCGCATCATCTGAGAGACGATCACTTCAATGTGTTTGTCGGAGATGTTGACCCCTTGACGACGGTACACCTGCTGCACTTCCGAGACGATGTACTCGTAGAGTGCCCGTTCACCCAGTGCCTCGAGGATGTCGTGGCTGGCGACAAGACCCTCGGTCAGGCGCTCACCAGCGTGGACATATTCGCCAGCATGGACGAGGATTGCCTTCCCTTTGTCGACAAATTGCTCAGTCGACTGACCGTTGTCACCCTCGATAATGATCCGCTCCTTTCCGCGCAACGGTTTGCCCATGCTGACGGTGCCGTCGATCTTGGCAATCAGTGCGATGTCTTTGGGGCGACGGGCTTCGAAGAGCTCGGAGACCCGAGGCAGACCCCCGGTGATGTCCTTGGACTTGATCGCCGCTTTTGGCTTCTTGGCGAGGATATCGGCGATAGCTACCGTGTCACCCGACTGGACAAACAGGCTGGTCTTGGGCTCGAGCTGGTAGCGGAGGATATCGCCCCCCTCGGTGGCGAGGATGATCGTCGGCTTATAGGTTGAGGCGATGTATTCGTTGAGCTCGAGGCGGGTATCGCCTGTCGCTTCATCAAATTCCTCGGAAGCCGTGACACCCGGGATAATATCTTCGAAGGTCACCGTACCCGACTGTTCTGCGATTACCGGTTCGGAGTAGGGATCCCACTCGGCAATCACCACTTGAGTATGCTCAGCCGGTGCCGAGAGTATCTCGCCCCGCTGAACACTGGCATCGTTCTCAATCTGGACGACGGAGCCTCGTGAAATATAGTGACGTGCTGCTTCACGGTTACTGTCATCGACGATAACAGCAAAGAGCCCTTTTTCATCAACCTTTTTCCCTTTGGCGATATGATCCGCCGCTTCGAGGTAATCTCCTTTGAGATTGAAAAACTTCACGGTTCCCTTGGCTTCAGCCGTCACCGGCTGGGCGACCGGGGCACCGTCTTCGACTTTGAGCTCTCCAGCAAACGGGATACGTGCCGGGACACTCCACCCCTCTTTGATCACTTCTACGATCGATTCATTGGCGGTCACGGTATCCCCATTCTGGTGAGGCAGGAAGAGTTTCCCTTCGATCTTGCCCGCAACACCAGCCAGTTCGTTGGCCTTGGCGACGTCACCCTTACGCAGCGCATAGCGTACCTCTTCCTCCCCTTCAGCCGAGAGGGTCAGGACGATCTCGTCATGCGTGATGGCTACAGACAGCTTCCCGGTGTAGAGAGCCTTGATCTTGGGCTCGACCAGCAGGACACCCGCATTACGCCGGTTGGCGACGATGAGGGCACCGGACTGGTTGCGGTAGGCATTGAGGTTGTAGTAGCGGATGAAACCCTCTTTGGAGGCAACGACCTGACGCTCCTCTTTGCCCGCCGTAGCCGTTCCTCCGGTGTGGAACGTCCGCAGGGTCAGCTGGGTACCCGGCTCCCCGATCGACTGAGCCGCGATGACGCCGACTGCTTCCCCTTGTTTGACGAGGCGGTTTTCGGCCATGTTGAGTCCGTAACATTTGGCACAGATCCCTTTGGGAGCTTTGCACGTCGCCGGTGCCCGCATGACGACCGAGCGGACACCAGAATCACTGATGAGTTTTGCCGCTTCTTCATCGATCAGGGTACCTTCGCTCAGCAACACTTCACTGGTCACAGCATCGATGACATCGGCTGCAACGACCCGTCCGTAAACACGATCAGCCAGCGGCTCGATCAGTTCGTTACCGATACTGATCTCGGAGACTTCGACCCCTTCGTGGGTGCCGCAGTCCTCCATGCTCACTTTGACATTTTGGGCAACATCGATCAGTTTACGGGTCAGATATCCGGCGTTGGCCGTCTTCAGCGCCGTATCGGCTAGACCTTTCCGTGCCCCGTGGGTGGAGATAAAGTACTCGAGGACGTTAAGCCCCTCCCGGAAGTTCGAGGTGATCGGTGTTTCAATAATCGAGCCGTCGGACTTGGCCATCAATCCCCGCATCCCAGAGAGCTGACGGATCTGAGCCGCACTACCCCGCGCCCCGGAGTCCGCCATCATGTAGACGGAGTTAAAGCCATCTTTGTCCTCACGGATCAAGGTCATCAACTGCTCAGCGATGGTGTTGTTGGCATCCGTCCAAATATCGATAATCTTGTTGTAGCGCTCCTGCTCAGTGAGGAGTCCGGCGCCCGCCTGTTGCTGGATCTCGACCACTTTCGCCTTGGAGGCCGCTACGATTTCGTTTTTACTCTCCGGAACCTGAATATCATCGATGGAGATCGAAACACCCGTGACCGTCGCGTATTTGAAACCCATATCCTTGAGGTTGTCGAGGAATTCGGCGGTCAGCGCAATCCCGCTGTGCTTGTAAATGTAGTCAACGAGATTGACGATATCCTTCTTCTTCATCACCCGATTCCAGTAATTCTCCGGCACATAGTCGGGGATGATCGAGCGGAGGATCAAGCGTCCGGCTGTCGTCCGGACAATGTCCCCATCGATCACGGTTCGGACACGGGCGTTGAGATCGAGGGTCTGCTGCTCATGCGCAATGAAGATTTCATCAGCATTGGCAAAGAGCTTGTGCTGACCAATCACATCTACTTTTTCCAACGTGAGGTAGTAGAGCCCAAGAATCATATCCTGAGACGGTACCGCGATCGCCTTACCCGAGGCGGGCAGGAGGATGTTCATCGAGCTGAGCATCAAAATCTTCGCTTCGGCCACCGCTTCGGCGGAGAGGGGCACGTGTACCGCCATCTGATCCCCGTCGAAGTCGGCGTTGAACGCCGCACACACCAGCGGGTGGAGCTGGATCGCTTTCCCTTCGATCAGACGGGGGTGAAATGCCTGGATTGAGAGTTTGTGCAGCGTCGGTGCCCGGTTGAGCAGTACCGGATAACTGTCGACCACCTCTTCGAGACACTCCCACACTTCGTTGGTCTTCTGCTCGATCATTTTTTTGGCCTGCTTGAGAGTGGTGGCGTAGCCCTTCTCCTCCAGCTTGGCCATCAAGTGCGGCTTGAAGAGCTCCAGCGCCATTTTCTTGGGCAGTCCGCACTGATCCATCCGCAGATCGGGACCCACGACGATGACCGAGCGACCGGAGAAGTCAACCCGCTTTCCGAGGAGGTTCTGGCGGAAACGTCCCTGCTTACCCTTGATGATCTCCGAGAGTGATTTGAGGGGGCGTTTGTTGGCACCCTTGACCGCATTGGCACGGCGACCATTGTCAAAGAGGGCATCGACCGACTCTTGCAACATCCGCTTTTCGTTGCGGACGATGATCTCGGGAGCATCGAGCTCAACGAGGCGCTTGAGGCGCTGGTTGCGGTTGATGACACGGCGATAGAGGTCGTTGACATCTGAGACGGCAAATTTCCCGCCATCGAGACTCACCAGCGGGCGCAGATCGGGCGGAAGCACTGGCAGATACGTGAGCATCATCCACTCGGGACGGTTGTCCGAATCGAGGAACGCTTCGATCACCTTGAGGCGCTTGATGATGGTTTTACGTTTGGCTTCCGATTTGGTCGCGCCGATCTCCTCTTTGAGCTGCCCGAGCATCTCGACGAGATCCAGCTCACTGAGGAGCTCTTGGATCACGGCACCGCCCATACGGGCATCAAATCCGGTTTCGCTGAAGCGCTGCATGATTTGTTGATACTGCTCCTCATTAAGGACATCGTATTTGAGTACCGGGTTGCCCCCTTCACTGTCGTAACTTGCTTCCCCGGGGTTTTTAACGATGTACGCTTCATAGTAGAGCACCCGCTCGAGGTCTTTCATCTTGACACCCAGAAGTGTACCGATCCGTGAGGGAAGCGAGTTGACGTACCAGATGTGCGCAACAGGTACTACGAGATCGATGTGCCCCATCCGGTCACGGCGTACTTTGGAGCTGGTCACTTCAACGCCGCATTTTTCACAGACGACCCCTTTGTAACGCATCTTTTTGTATTTACCGCAGAGACACTCGTAGTCGCGGATCGGGCCGAAGATCTTGGCACAGAACAATCCGTCCCGCTCCGGCTTGAGGGTACGATAGTTGATTGTCTCGGGCTTTTTGACTTCACCGTAACTCCAGGAGAGGATTTTCTCAGGGCTAGCCACCCGAAGTTGCATCGCTTCGATGTCGGTGGGACGCTCTTCACTGTTGATGTCTACCGGCGTCAAGTTTTCAAGTTGCTTACTCATGGCTCTCTCCCTCTTCTTCTTTTTTCTTCTCATACAGCTCGACATCCAGACCCAGCGCCTGCAACTCTTTGGTCAGGACGAACAGGGTCTCGGGAACGCCCGATTCGGGGACGCTCTCCCCGCGTGTGATGGCACGGTAGGCTCGGGCACGCCCTTCGACGTCGTCCGATTTGATCGTGAGCATCTCTTTGAGTACGTGAGCGGCACCGTAGGCTTCGAGAGCCCACACTTCCATCTCTCCAAACCGCTGACCACCGAAGAGGGCTTTACCCCCCACGGGCTGCTGGGTCACCAGCGAGTAAGGACCGGTAGAGCGGGCATGCACCTTCTCATCGACGAGGTGGTGGAGTTTGAGTATGTACATGTAGCCGACGTTGACCCTCTCGGTCATTTTCTCGCCGGTTTTCCCGTCGTACAAAACAGTTTTCCCGTCGGCATCGACTTTGGCCAGCTCAAAGAGCTTGTCAAATTCAGCTTGCTTGGGTGACTCAAACGCCGAAGCGGCAAATTTGACGCCCCGGCTCCAGTCACGAGCATACTTCAAGATCTCTTCATCACTCATCTTCGGCAGTTCATTCTGTACCTGCATCAATTTAGCCGTATTGGCAATCTCGATCATTTTTGCCCGCAGCTGCTGGACAAAATCTTTTTGTTTCGCATCGAAGATCTCCTGAATTTGCTGACCGAGTTTGGCCCCGATCAATCCAAGGTGCACTTCAAGAATCTGTCCGATGTTCATCCGCGAAGGAACCCCGAGAGGGTTGAGGATGAGTTCAACCGGCTCTCCATCTTCCATATATGGCATGTCGATCTCAGGGACGATGTTGGAGACGATACCTTTGTTTCCGTGACGTCCGGCCATTTTGTCCCCCACTTTGAGCTTGCGCTTGGTGGCGATGTAGACTTTGACCAGCTTGGTCACTCCGCTGGGGAGGATGTCATCTTTTTCAAGGATCGCCAGCTTCTCTTCGTGCTCGTTTTTGAGCCGCTTCTTCTCGGAGAGGAAGTGGTTTTTGAGCGTTTCATACTTCTTCTGTGCCTCTTTGGAGTACGACTGTACCACGGTACGCAGGACAAAGCGGTTGATGTTGGTGATGACCTCTTTGTCGATC
Source organism: Campylobacteraceae bacterium (assembly GCA_027023145.1). Classification (GTDB taxonomy): domain Bacteria; phylum Campylobacterota; class Campylobacteria; order Campylobacterales; family Sulfurovaceae; genus S017-3. The sequence continues at coordinate 6,687 of JALVWV010000284.1, forward strand.
TTTTCGCCGGCTTTGTAGACGACGTCATTGAGCTCCACATCCTGTACCAGCTCCTGGCGGGAGAGGAAGGTGGTGATCCGCAACATCTCTTCGCGGTCGATCATCAGCAGTTGATCGTGGTGCTCTTTGTCGAGATGGGCTTTCTCCTCTTCGTACGCTTTGATCGAACGGGCATCTTTTTCATACCCTTTTTTGGTAAAGATTTTGATGTCAACGACCACCCCTTCCATCGACGAGGGGCAGTAGAGCGATTTGTTGACGACGTGACCGGCTTTTTCGCCGAAGATGGCTCGCAGGAGGCGCTCTTCGGGTGTGGGGCGGATCTCCCCTTTGGGGGAGACTTTGCCCACAAGAATCATCCCCGGTTTGACGTGGGTTCCGATCTTGACGATTCCGCTCTCATCGAGGTGCAACAGTTCGT
>JALVWV010000285.1 GCA_027023145.1 Campylobacteraceae bacterium
GGACTTTAGTCCAATAAACGCGTCAGCGTATCTTAGGAGCAGGGACTTCAGTCCCGTCAGGCAGGACTGAAGTCCTGCCTCCATGGTTTTCGTGGGACTGAAGTCCCTGTTCCTTGTTTTTTGGTGTGCAATTGCACACGCGTGATATACAATCTTGAAGGAGCCTACCCCATGCGTCCCGAATTTCCCGCCGCTCTCCGTGCCTCCATCCCCGTGCTTATGGGCTACCTCGTGCTGGGGTTTGCGTTTGGTCTGCTGCTCAGCACGCAGGGGCTGGGCTGGGGTTGGGCGCTGGGGATGAGTGTGGTGATCTATGCTGGGGCGTTACAGTTTGCCGCCGTAGGGTTTTTCGCAGCCAAGGTCGGGCTGGTACAGATAGCCATCGCGACGCTGTTTATCAATATCCGCCAGGCCTTTTACGGCCTTTCCCTTCTGAAAAAATTTTCCGACACTGGCTGGCGCAAGCCCTACCTCATCCATGCCCTTACTGATGAGACATATGCTCTGCTGACGACGATCAAGCCCGCCGAGGGGCTGGATGAGAAGTGGTTTGCCTTCTTCCTCTCGATACTCAACCACAGCTATTGGGTCACTGGCTCGGTGTTGGGGGCACTGGTGGGCAATGCGTTCCACTTCGATACACGCGGAGTGGCGTTTTCGTTGACGGCGCTTTTCATCGTCCTGGCGATGGAGCAGTACAAAACACGCCGCCGGATCCTCCCCTACGTCATTGGTGCCGTTGCTTCGACGGTTGCCTTGATGGGTGTCAGCAGCAAAAACATGCTTATCGTCTCTATCATCCTCTCTTTGGTGATGATGTTTGCCCTGCGCAGCCGGATCGAGGCAGGAGGTCAGAGTGATGTCTGAGACTACCTATCTCCTCAGTGCCATCGCCGTTATGGCGGTGGTCAACTACCTCACCCGCGCGGCGGCTTTTCTCTTCTTCCCCAGTGGCAAAACCCCCGGCATGATCCGCTTCATCGAGATCTATTTTCCCCCGGTGATCCTGACGATCCTCATCTTTTACTCCCTTAAGGACACTGATTTTCAGAGTGCTCCGTATGGATTGTATGAGCTGGCAGGAGTAGGGCTGACGGCAGGATTGCATCTGATTTTCAAAAACTACCTTGTGAGCATCTTCGGTGGGACGGTTGGGTATATGGCACTGGTGCAGGGGTGGATATTTTGAGTGAGGAATTAGGAGTGAGGAGTGAGGAGTTTTGGTATGCATTGCTTCGCAACGCTTTTATCTGTAGGGTTGGCTTCAGCCGACCAAACGGGGCTGGGACTTCAGTCCCACAAAATCGCAACGCGATTGTCAAAATATTCCAGTAATGTGACCGTCGGAAGGTGCGCAATTGCGCACCCTACGCGAAATATGATAGAATATCCGAAAAAAGGGCTTATATGAAATGGATCAAGCGACTCTTTTTGCTGAGCGTCATCGGTTTGGCTGCGATGGTCGCGATCGACCGCTATGTTGCCTATGTTGGCTCCCGATATATCTACGA
>JALVWV010000286.1 GCA_027023145.1 Campylobacteraceae bacterium
CCCAAAATACCAATCGTTTTCCTTGTAAGAGTCACCATTTTGGTTAATGAAGCGGTTAATGGAATTGAGGTATACTTCCGTCATCTACTGGGTATGTGTATGCCCGTTACCACGACACAAAGGCCTTCAATGCGATCGACCAAGGTAGCTCTGACCACACTTTTTCTAGCACAGGGATGGCTGTTTGCGGTGGATTTTACCCAATTCAGCGATATGTGTGATCCCACACCGACCCAAACCTGCCCCAATAAGCCCGAAGAGGTCAAAGCACTCCAGCACACCCTCAACTCTGATCCCGACTTGTATCTTTTTATCAAAGAAAACGGCCGATGGGACAAAGGTACCCGGGAAGCGGTGATTGTCTTTCAGGAGCATTACGGCATCAAACCGGCCAGCGGATATGTCGGGAGCCAAAGCCGAATGTATTTGCAAAAGATCGCTAACGGTCAGAAGCCAAAGCCGCATAAAACGGTTAGCAAATCTGATGACAGCTCTGCAAAAAAACACAAGCCAAAACTCCCGGATGCTCCTCCGACACGGGAATTTATCCTCTATGGGGATATGTGTGACAACACGATTAAAGGGAACCACTGCCCCAACAAAGTGATCGAAGTCTCCAATCTCCAGATCCTCCTCAATGCCGACCCCAATCTCAACGTCAATATCGCTGCTGATGGTAAATGGGGCAAGGGGACGCAAAAAGCAGTTGTAGCGTTTCAAAAATACTATGATATTTCTCCGGCAAGCGGCTATGTCGGACGTCGTACCAAAAAAATGTTGGATCGGGTCGCAGGAGCGATGGTGGCCAAAGCGGCACGTCCAGCGAAAAAGACTTCACCGAAGCCATCCTCCAATAAGCGCACCGGCATCGCTCAATGGCATGCCATGTGCGAAACGACTGCGACCGACACGTGCCCAAACCGCCCGGAGGATGTCCGTGCGTTGCAAGCTTTGCTCAATCGCGTCCTTCATCTTCGCCTGAGTGTAGATGGCAAGTGGGGAAAAGGGACGAAAAATGCAGTTATTTTATTTCAAAAAAAGCACAACATCACCCCGGCCAGCGGATACGTCGGTGCTAAAACCCGCCGTGTGATGCAGCGGGTTGGCCGCTGATCCGCCTCTCCCATAACTTCCCGCTCAGGGTATCCAGAATCAGCCGATCCATGAATGCTTCATCGCTGGTGGAGCTTCATAAATATTCCTTTTTGACATAGGCCAGTGCCTCTTCTGCAGTTGCTATCCTTCCCTCGATCTGCTCCTGATACACCGCATCCAGAATCTCGCGAAATTGGGGGGAGGGTGTCATCCCAAGGGCGATGAGGTCTCTCCCTCGCAGGAGACACTTTGGGGGCTTGTTGCTGACATTGAGTGCGCGAGATTTCTCCAGCAGCCACTCCCCGACGGGGTAAACCCCCGATAAGGACTCTTCGGTTGTCCGCCCCAAAAAGTCTGCCCGGGCGACACGCACCAGCGCTTCGATGTTGACGCGGGTGGCGAGCCTCCGTATGG
>JALVWV010000287.1 GCA_027023145.1 Campylobacteraceae bacterium
TGTATAAGATCAAACTCGCCGAACTTGGAGAACTTGGGATTCTTGACGAGGTTGGGTTGCGCTAACTGTTCTTGATCCGGCTCAAACTCTGTGGGGTATTATCTGTATTACCGCTATGTACAGCGGCCGCATCGGGTGCGCTTTTCTGTTTGAAATATGTTATAATTACCCCAAACCCAAACAAGGAGGCGATCCCATGCGACTCAGTGCCGAAAAAGTCACCCTGCTCAAAAGTACTCTTCATTCGCTTGCCTCCGATGCCAGACTTTATCTGTTTGAGAGCCATACCGACGATACGCGCCGGGGCGGAGACATCGACCTGCTGGTGGTCAGCCCTACTCTGACCAGACGGGATTTGCGGACATTACGGCTGAAATTTTTCGAAGCATTTGGTGAACAGAAGCTCGACATCATCCATGATCGGGGTGATTATCGTGACCCGTTTGTGCGGATGATCCTCCCTGAGGCGGTCGAGCTGTGATCCGCGAAAAACTTACTCTTGAATATACCGAACCCCTGTTTGAAATTATGGATGCGACGTTGGCATACATCGACAAGACTCTCCACAGATGAAAAGACTACGAAAGAACGTGGGAATAAAGGAGTAGGGACTTCAGTCCCGTATAACAAGCCTCCAGAAATGGAACAATTTTAACGGGGCTAAAGCCCCTGCTCCTAAAAAGCCATGTTCTTTCACGGTCTTTGGAGCTACGACGAGTAAATGAAAGCCTGAGAATCCTCAAATAGATACAATCTCCAAAAAATGGGAAAAACAAATGAAAACAACAGTCCTCATCACAGGTGGAAACAAAGGCATAGGGTTAGCGCTTACCAAGGCTTTTTTGGCGTTAGAGTATCGCATTATTGTGGTGGCAAGAAATTTTACCGATTTTGCATACGAGAATGAGGTAGAGTGCCTCGAGTATGACTTGACCGATGTAGAGAATATCCCTCAACTCGTCGCCTCCATGGGTAAGATAGACATTCTCATCAACAATGCAGGTGCCATGTACTCTCTCCCCTACAATGACTACCCACGAGAGAGAGTCAACAGTATGCTCAAGCTCAACCTTGAAGCACCGATCAAGCTCATCGAAGAATGTGTAAAGACAGGCGGCACTACGCGTGTGGTCAACAATGCATCTGTAGCAGCCTATACCGGACATCCTGATATTTGGTACGGTATGACGAAAGCCGCTCTAGTCAATGCCACCAAGAGTTTTGCCAAAATCTATCAAGGTAACGTCATTATCAATGCCGTCGCTCCCAGTCCGGTCGATACAGATATGCAAAAAGTCAATACCCCAGAGAGAAAAGAAGCGTTTAAAAAATCTGTAATCACGGGACGCTTTGCCACAGCCGATGAAGTAGCAAAGACCATTGTTTGGTTGGCCACGGAGTCACCTGAGTATATCAATGGGACTACGGTGGATATCAATAACGGGTCGTATATGCGATGAAACAAAACATGAAACGATGCGACTGGGCAGAGGGGAGCGATCTGGAA
>JALVWV010000288.1 GCA_027023145.1 Campylobacteraceae bacterium
GTTGAGGGGTGGGGGTATGCTGGGATTGTGGCGGCGATGTTTCTCGAGAGCAGTTTCTTTCCGTTTCCGAGTGAAGTGGTGATGATCCCGGCAGGGTACCTTGCTTTTCAAGGGAAGATGAATCTCATTGCAGCAATCCTGTTCGGGATTTTCGGCTCCCTTGCCGGTGCGGTATTCAACTACTACCTTGCCGTCAAGCTCGGCCGACCGCTTCTCGAGAAGTACGGCCGCTATATCCTCCTTAAACCTGAAACCCTTGATAAACTCGAAGCTTTCTTCCAAAAGCATGGAGAGATCTCCACTTTTAGCGGGCGATTGATCCCCGGTATTCGGCAGTACATTTCACTTCCGGCTGGGCTCTCAAGGATGCATTTGGGGCGTTTTGCTCTCTATACCGGGCTGGGTGCCGGGATTTGGGTGACGGTACTGGCGTTGCTGGGGTATTTTGTAGGCAAAAATGAGAATCTTGTGGGAGAGTATCTCCACAACGCGACGTTGATCGCGTTGCTATTTGTCGGAGGGTTGGTGCTCTTCTACTGGCTGCGTCATCGGGCGAAGGGGGAATCGTGATCCTGCTCGATGTCGGCAATACACGAGCACACCTCTCGGTAGATGGTGTGGTGGAGCACCTTCCCGTCGATGAAGCGATCGCCCGCTACCATGCCCGGCATGTCCACTACATCAACGTCAATCCCCACCATGCCGATGCCCTCTCAGCGATTGCCAGTTGGCATGATCTGGATGGGGATCTCCATCTTCCCGGCGACTACCCCACGATGGGGGTCGATCGGCGGGCGGTATGTCTGGCGCACGCAGAGGGGATCTTTATTGATGCCGGGAGCGCCATCACGGTGGACAAGGTTATTAAGGGGCGCTACCAAGGGGGCTTCATCCTTCCGGGGCTTGCCGCCTACCGTCGGATGTATACTGCGATCTCCCCAGTACTTGATGTCCCGCTGGAACCTGTCACGCTCGATGCCCTCCCCACGACTACCCAAGATGGCGTAAATTTTGGTACAATGGCACCCATTATCGCCATCATCAACACGATCCGGGACAACCTTCCCCTCTATATCACTGGAGGAGACGGCCAAACGATCGCAAGATATTTCGACGATGCAACACACGATGAAACCTTGGTTTTCCAAGGGATGCAAAATGCTCTAAAAAGGAAAAACCCTTGACCCAAAACTCTCAACTCTCAACTCTCAACTCTCAACTTGATCTCCGATCACGGAGATCATCATGCTGACCATCGCACTCCCCAAAGGACGCATAGCCGAGGAGACATTAGCGATCTTTTCTGAGATTTTCGGCGGAGCGTTTGCCTTCAGCGGGCGGGAGCTGATCATGGAACAGCACGGCTTCCGCTTCCTCAATGTCCGCAATCAGGATGTCCCCACCTACGTCGAGCACGGCGCAGCCGATCTCGGTGTCGTGGGGCTGGATGTGATCACCGAGAAGCGTCTGGAGATCATCGATTTGTTGGATCTAAATATCGGCC
>JALVWV010000289.1 GCA_027023145.1 Campylobacteraceae bacterium
CAAGTGAAGACTTTTTTCATCGGATCATCGGCCCGGTCAACGATGCGACACAGGCGTTTTTCTCTGCAATCGTCCGGGCGATTCTTGACTCGAAGCTCTGGGCAGCGGTGGCATTTGCGACGCTGATTGGCCTCTTCGTTGTCGCGATCAAACTGGTGATGCCGGTGGTAGGACTCGAGCTTACACCCCCCATGGATACCGGCGCGGTCAATATCCAGATCACTACCGAGCCCAATCTGCCGCTCTCTGAGAGTGAAAAAGTGATGGAGCGTCTCAATGCCATCCTCAAAGATCAGGGCAAACTGTTTCGGGTCTCCGGGAGCATCGGGAGTGAAGCAGGCGTCATGAGTATCGGAAGCGGCAGCGGGATCGACCACCTCAAAGTGGTCGCCACGTATGTCGATCGTCACCATCGTAAGGAAGACATTTGGCAAATCTCCAAGAAAATTCGTACGGAATTGGCCAAACTTCCGCATATCAAATACTTTGACGTTACCCCCTACGGAGCCATCGCCATGGCGAGCATCAAAGGGAACGTCGATGCACAGCTGAGCAGCTCCGATCTTGGGCTCCTCCAGGCCGAAGGTGCCAAGGTAAAAAAAGCCCTTGGACAGACCAAAGGGATCGTGACTGTGCTGAGTTCCTGGGACATGGACAAGAGTGTGTATGATCTCAAGATCGATGAAGCGACTGCCGCAGCCTACGGTCTCAACCGTGCCAAAATCGCCCAGCAGGTGCAGCTGGCATTGCGGGGAATGCCGGTGGCAAATTTCCCTCGAATGAATGGACAGGATTATGGCGTACGTGCGTGGCTGCCCGGCAATCAGATCGATCGAATGTCCAAGATTGAGACGCTGCTCATCGACACCCCACGGGGCAAGATCCCGCTGAGCAAGTTTGCCACCATCGTCCCCCGCCAGGAGCCCAGCCTTATCACCCGTGACGGGCTCAGCTACACCCTCGACATCTACGGCAACCGTGAGAAGGCGGCTCTCTCGCACATCATGGATGATTTTGAGAAACACCTTGCCGAAGCGAACCTCTCCAAAGAGGTTGAACTGGAGCAAATCGGGGACATCAAGTCGTTTGGCGAGTCGACTGGACGGATGGCCGGGGCGATTGTGACGGCGATCGGGCTAATTTTCCTCTCTCTAATTGTGATGTTTGGCGATCTTAAGGTCTCTTTAATGGTGCTCTTTGCCATCCCTTTGACTCTAGTGGGAGCCTCGTGGGGAATGCTGCTGATGGATTATCATATTTCGATGGCGGCGATGATGGGATTCATTCTCCTGTCCGGAGTGATCGTCAACAACGGCATCCTCCTCATCCACTTCGCTATGGAGAAGATTGGAGAGGGGATGACCAAGCGCGATGCCATGCTCGAATCGATCAAGATCCGTACCCGCCCGGTACTCATGACGGCCTTTTCGGTCTCGGTAGGGATGTATCCGGTAGCGCTGGGCTCTGCTATCGGGCTGGAGAAGCTGGCACCGCTGGGTGCGGTGACCATCGGCGGGCTAATGATTGGGACGTTTATGACGCTGGTGTTTGTCCCTATTGTGTTTATCTGGACGATCAATGAGAAGAAAATCCGGGAAGTGTATGGGGAGGATTAACCGTTTGGTAATGATAGGAGAGTAGAATGCTCTCTTGATCTTGTGTGCTCATTCAAAAAGAAAAATGACCGAGGAGAAAAGAAAATGAATTTTAAAAACAGCCTTTTGAAAATGACCCGATCCAAAGAGAATTATTATGCCAGTCTGGTTGTCGATGCATCGACAGCAACGGTATTTTTCTTTTATGCTTTGAAACTCAGCACGGATGCCTGGGCGACATTGTCTCTGTTTCTGATGGGGGTGTTGTTTTTCACGTTTCTGGAGTATGCAGTGCATGCATGGCTCTTCCATCTCAAACATCCTTTCAAAATCTTTATCGAGGGGCATGCCCATCATCACCAGGATCCGAAGAACTACGATGCGATGCCCTTTTTCATGTCGGCGGTCATTGCGTCGCTTTTTGCCGGGATTTTATCGCTGGTGATGACCTGGCCAGATGCGTTGGCAGTGGTCGGCGGTTTGACGCTGGGGTATTTCAACTACGGTATCATGCATCACCTGATGCACCGGAGAACTTTCAAAAACAACTACCTTCACTATCTCCAGCTTTTTCATGCTATCCATCACAAAAATCCGAAAGTCAACAATGGTGTAACCACCGATATCTGGGACAGAGTTTTTGGGACGTATCAGCGTTGGTGTGATGACAAACCACTTGAGGAAGAGTATAGCCAAGGGCATTCACTTCATGTGGCATAGAGACTTCTTTTGAAAACACGCTAACGTACCCATTCCATCTTTTTATGAAGGTTTTCCATGCAATCTTTTTTGAATGCGTTTAAAAAAGCCACCAAAAACATGCTCAGCATGGCGCCGATGATTCTCGCAATCGTCGGGCTGGTCGGTTTGTTTCAAGGATTTGTGACGCGTCAAATGCTGGCCTCGCTCTTCGGAGGCAATCCTGTGGCCGATACGCTGGTCGGTACATTTGCCGGGATGATCGCGGTGGGGCAGGCGATGATCAGTTACATTCTTGGCGGTGAGCTTCTCGATCAGGGGGTGAGTCTCTATGCGGTGGCGGCGTTTGTCCTGGCGTGGGTGACGCTGGGGATTGTGCAGCTGCCGATGGAGATCGAGGTATTCGGAGGGCGATTTGTCCTCTATCGTAATCTTCTGGCATTCGTTTCGACGATCCTTGTGGCGACAGCAGCAGCGGGGGTGACATTGTGGCTGGCATAAACAAGAAGAGGCCGGGGGCGGTCATGGGTGCCGGTCAGGGCTCGAAGCAACAGCCGTTCCGCTTCAGGGGGCTCAAGCTCCTTGGGTTTGTCGTGCTCCTTTACGGAGCGGCATATCTGTGGGATACTTCCCGGACGATCAAGAGCCTCGAAGGGTTTGTCCATGTTTTGGGTACACTGATACCGATCCTGATTGTAGTGACGGTTCTGACGGCATTGATTAATCTTTTCATTGATCCCAAATCATTGGCCAAACATCTCGGAGGTGAGTCGGGAGTTAAAGGGTGGGTGATCGCCCTCTCAGCCGGAGTCGTGAGTCACGGTCCGATGTACGCCTGGTATCCGATGATCCAGGGATTGCGGGAGAAGGGAGCCCGGGACGGTCTCCTCATCGCCTTTTTCTATGCCCGCGCGGTCAAGGTAGCCCTCTTGCCGATGATGGTGGCCTATTTCGGGCTGACCTTTACCGTGGTATTGACGGTGCTGACCCTGCTGGCGGCATGGGGGCAGGGGGTGGTGATGGATCGGATGAGTGCATCTGTTTAAATTGTCTTGAAATACGCTAAGGACATAAAAGTAAAATGCAGGACAGTTAAATGATTCTAAAAAGACGAGGTACATGACGCTCGAAGAGCTTCAGGCTTTTTTCGGAGTGCATTACGCAAACTGGAACGAAGTCGAGCGCAAAATCATCCGACCAGTCAAAGATGAGCTGGACACTCATGCTTCCCGAAGCTTTGTCTATGAAGCCGAATACGAATCACTAGGGAAAGGTCGTCCGGCATTTAAAAGGGTGCAGATTGTGGTGGTTGATAGGTAGTTTTGTGTATTTTGGTATAAGAATTGATAAATGCCGGAGTTGGTATAATGGGCTTAAAGGAAAAATCATGTTGACTCAACAAGAGATACTGGACTATCTGAAAAAGTATAAAGCATTAAAAAAAGATGAATACAGTATCAATAAACTTGGCATATTCGGCAGCTATGCACGGGGAGATGCTCATGACGGCAGCGACATAGATGTGGTGGTGGATTTTGATAAACCTGATTTGTTTAATCAGGTAGGTATCATGCAGGAGCTGAGAGAAAAGTTCAATACCGAAGTCGATGTGATAGCATTATGGAAGCGAATGAATCCCAAGTTGCTGTCAAGAATCCAGAGGGATGCCATCTATGCCTGATAAGAGCTTGCTTCGTGATGTGTTGGAAGACACCATATTATGCAACCGAAAAGATCGAACAAAGGTGTGCAAAAGTAAACTCTGTTGATGACTTTTTGGATACGGAAGAGGGGCAGATTTTACTTGACAGTATTTGCATGTTGTTGATAGCTGTCGGTGAGGCTGTCAAGCAGATAGACAAAATCACAGACAAAACACTGCTGAAAAATTACCCTCAAGTGGAGTGGAAAAAAGTTGCAGGGATTCGAGATATTCTTTCGCACCACTACTTTGATTTAAATGCTGAGACCGTTTTTGGACTTTGTGAGAAAAGAATAGCAGTTTTGAAAAATACCTTGCAAGAGATTGATGATAGCTTGTAGTGCAAAGGTTTGAGATTAGGGGAAACTCTCCCTTGTTCCGTATTTCCCGATATGGAAGACGCCTATTGAATGGAAGTGGATATCCGAAGTTGCCGCCCGGCTGCCTGATATACGATAATGATCAAATATCAATTTCTCATTTTGAATGATTAGTGGTGGCGACTGACCCCTTTGCTTTCTACCGTTTGCCGATCACCTTCGTGGCGATCCCGCCGCCGTGTTGGTAGACGAGTGTTCCTCCTTGGCGTCCTTGATAGAGGGCGGTCAGGACAGTCAGGACGATGAAGAGCAGAGCGACTTTTTCGAGGGGGAGGGAATCCCGTGAGACGGCACGCCATTTGATGACCGTCGTCACCAGCAGCAGGACGACAGTGACGATCCCGAGGGTTTTATGGGTCGCAAGCAGCGAGAGCCCGGCGGGGAGGAGGTGGTGTCCGTCGAGCACCTGCTGCGCATCATTCATCCCGGTGTAGAGGGCGAAGAGGGATGCGAGAAATGTCATCGCCATGATTCGGAAAGCGGCCTTGGAATACCCGGTCTCCCGGGTGGCGAGGTAGGTCATCTGAGAGAAAAAAGCGGCCACCGGCAGGGCGACGACGAAGTGGACGAAGGGGGGATGGAGTACGTTCATAACTGATCCTTAAACAAATAGTTTAGTATTATATTATATTATGAATATTGTTAAAGTATTGTTAATTATATAATGTACTTTTGTTGACAATCCTATGAAAAGAACGCCTTATCGTATCCTACGATTACTTCCCCGTCATCGGTCTCGATGACAGGGCGCTTGATGAGGGTGTTCTCTTTGCAGAGCCATTCCCGCATCCCTGCTGCGTCGAGGTTTTTCTCTTTGAGCCCCAGTTTACGATAAGTCGTACCCCGTTTGTTGAACAGCACTTCGATGGATACGTGTGCCAGCCACCGGTCGATCGTCTCGCACTCTACTGGAGTTTTGCGCATATCAACAAACGTATAGTCGATGCCGTGTTCTTTGAGAGCCTTGCGTGCTTTGCGCACGGTGTCGCAGGTGGTGATGCCGTAGAGTTTCATAGGGAGCCTTTGGAATTTTTAGTAGGGATTTTACCCAAACCACGCTAATCCCACCCCCATCATTACAAACAAAGCCCCGGATATCCGATAAAATCCCTTCAGTTTCGCCTCATCAAAAAACCACGCTTTGGCATGGGTCGAGAGGTAGCCGTAGGTCATCAGTGATGCAAAGGAGATCACCAAAAAAGTTCCGGTCATGATTCCGAATTGCACCAGTGTATTGCGTGAGGGATCCATGAAGAGGGGGAAGATCGCACTGAAGAACAGGATCGGCTTGGGGTTGGTCGCAGCGACGAGAAAGCCTTTGCGAAAGAGTGGCCATCGGTCGTAGTGCCGGTGAGGACCTTTGACCGTGAGGGTGAGATGGGTGTGGTGGTTACGCATCTGCCCGATGCCGAGATAGACGAGGTAGGCACCTCCCGTCCATTTGAGCAGCGTGAAGAAGATGGGCGATGTTTTGAACAACACACCCACACCAAACATCGCCACGGAGGCCAGGAGCAGGAGCCCGAGGATGTTGCCCAGTGTCGAGTAGAGCACAGCTCCCAGATCCATTCGCATGGCGTTGTTGATTGCCAGCAGGATAGCAGCACCGGGGCTGGTGATGGTGAGAAAAGCGATGAGGAGGTAGTTGAGGTAAATGTCTATACTCATGACAGGCCTTTTTGTATTGACTCTTTTTTTCGGAATTATAGGGGATTTGTGCGTGAACGTATAGGAAAAAATTGCTTTTATTTGACCTCTTTGGGGGTATGGCCATAAAATTTCTTGTACGTTTTGATCATATGTGATTGATCGTAAAAGCCGCAAGAGAGGGCTGCTTCTGAGAGCGAAACCTTTTGTGCCAGTTTTGTGCGGACGCAATCGATCCTGAGATTTTGGAGATACTGGTGTGGGGTACGCGCAAAAGCTTGCTTGAAACGTCGGAGAAAATGGTACTTGCTCATGTGAGCTTCACGTGCGACGGCATCGAGATCAATTTCGGGCGAATCAGCATGGGCATGGAGATAGGCACGAGCTTTTTGGAGAGAGGGATCGGGCGAGGTAGGACGTTTGACTTCAGGAGTCTCATACACATGATGCAACAATAAATAGTCGATGAGAACAAGGATAAGCTGATCGTTCTTTGCTGTATCGGTTGTATTGTGCAGGTCTAAGATCATATCGTTGAGGTGAGGATCACGGATCAACCGGTGAAACACCACCGGTGCTTCGATGCCCAGCAAGTGTGCCCGTGCCTCGATCTGAGTTGTCGGGATTGAGAGGTTTAGGTGCGTCCACGTACTCATCTGCGTCTCATGCATTTCAAAAGGATGCACCACCCGCACCGTTCCCTTGCTCGCCTCTGCCACCTCCTCTTCGACCGCAAAACGATGCAAACCTTCCAGCACCAACGAGACAGAATAACCATCATGGGCGTGCCGAGGGTAGCTTTGGTCGGCAAAGGTACTTTGGACGAGGAGGTACGTGGGTTTCATGGGGGGTATTGTAGCCAAATCTTGTTTGGTACAGTCGGGCGTTCCATATCGGGAGAGACTGTGAAAGAACTCAGGAATATAGGAGTAGGGACTTCAGTCCCGTATAACAAGCTTCCATAAAATGGCACTATTTTAACGGGGCTAAAGCCCCTGCTCCTATAAAATGCCTGTTCTTTCACA
>JALVWV010000290.1 GCA_027023145.1 Campylobacteraceae bacterium
CCACCACCGGCTCGGTCGCCAGTACGGCAGCTGCTCCACAGATGGAACTGCCCGCCCCGACGAGAATCGTCGTATCCCGGTCAAGCTTCAGCACTTTGGTTCCGACGATATAGGCGATGAGGAAGGTACTCATCACCATCACGGCACTCATGGTGATCCCGGCGATCCCCACATCGGCAATGTTTTGAAACGTCAGTCGGAATCCATAAAAGACGATCGCCGCCCGCAGCAGGGTTTTGGTCGCAAAAACAATCCCGGGCACCCACGGTTCTGGGAGATGTCCCCGCAGGGTATTGGCATAAATCATCCCGAGGACGATCCCTACGATCAGGGGGCTGATCCCGAGATGACGCAACGGAGCAAAGTCGGCCAGGTAGGTTGCACTCGTCGCGAAAAGGGCAACGAAGAGAATCCCGCTGAGGGTATGCGGGCGATTTTCGGTGGCAAAGGGCATGGTAGTTCCTTTTTTTCGCAGTGTACCCGGATCCTATTCATTTGTAAAATAAATAAAACTTGCTATAATCATTGAGATTATTTATAGATACCCATCTGTGGCAACCGGTTTCACTTGATAGCTCTGGCAGTCGCGAACATGAGAAGCGTAAGCAAAAGTCAACTGCTTGTCTTTTGTAGCTTCGGAACCGTAACGGTCGGAGCACAGCGAAGCCGTGGAGGCTAAGCCCCTTCGGGGTTGGACACTCCTTTGTCGCCATCAAGTGAAACCTTACGCACAATAGGGTTTTGGCAGGAACAGCATGACACTCCGCGAACTCGAACTCTTTTACCAAATGGGTGAGGCACCCCACCTTTCCAACCTCGCAGACGAGCTGGGGATCAGCCAGTCGGCACTCTCCCTCGCCCTGCGCTCCCTCGAAGAGAAGCTGGGTGAACCCCTTTACGATCGCCTCGGCAAAAAACTCATCCTCAACGATCGGGGACGCACCTTCCGACAGGAAACCCTGCCTCACTACGAAGCGCTGATCGAAGCCCGAGATGCTTTTGGGGATGTTCGGCTCTCCGGCGAACTTACCATCCACGCCAGTAAAACCATCGGTGATTACCTTCTACCCAATTTGCAATACGATTTTCTCCAGAAACACCCCCATGTGACGATCCAAAGTGCCCTCCACAACTCCCGGACGATCCTCACCGCAGTCCAGCAGGGGCAGATCGATATGGGACTGATCGAATCCCCTCTACAAGAGACCGATATCGTCCGAGTCCCTCTGTCCACCGACACGCTTGTTGTGGTCACTTCCGATCCTGCACTGGGGAAGGAACCGATCTTTATCGACCGTCTTTTCGACCGAAAATGGCTCCTTAGGGAAACTGGATCGGGTACTCGGGATGTCTTCCTCTCCGGGCTGGGATCGCTTGCCAATGACCTGCCAGTCTGGATGGAGTATCATGACTTCGAAGAGGTCAAAACCCTCCTGCTCAGCCACCCCGAGACCCTCACCTGCCTCTCCCGCCACGCCGTCACCCGCGAAATCGCCGCCGGACTACTCTACGAAGTCCCCCTGCGCAACCTCACCTTCACCCGGGAATTTGCCCTCATCTATCACCGTCAGAAATATCGAAGTCGATTGTTTGAAGCGTTTTTGGAAGCATGTATGGGGTATTTTGGGGAGTAGGGTGTTGCACCACAGGCACTTCCTTCGGTCGTCCCCCGACAACACCTTTTGATGTACCAATATGAAACATCTCGCTTTAATCATTACTCACATTCACCGGTCTGTTTGAACCTAATCTTACCATGTAACATTTTTGGTGTTGTCGGGGGACAACACCCTACACGACCCTCTTTACTCCAAACACTTATCTCTCTTTTGTCGATACGGTACGGTTCCCCTCCGTACGCGGTGCAACGGTCGGATGTCGGCGTTTTTTGAGCATTTCAGCAAAACGATCGGCCATGTTGTGCATCGCCTCTTCCATTGCATAGACGACCGCGCCGAAGACCGCACGGGTTTCGTGACGGGTAGCGCTATTGCCAGCGAGTGTATCCAACTCCTGAAGTTCATCATCGGTAAAATCCCGAGTCATGAAGAGTAAGGCATTGTAGTTGCTTTTGCGCATCCGCTTGACAAACTGTTTGCCCAGTGCATCGATCTGTTTGTTGGTCATCTTTTTCCCGCCGATATGGTTCATTTGCTTAACCATTGGGAGAAACATTTGGTTGAAAAAACTGACCAACATTTTCTCATCGTAGAGTTTTGTGACGATCGCTTTGACCGTCTCGGTACGGTTAGTAGGTAGAGGATCGTTTGTGATGCGATCCAGAAACTGCCGATAGGCCTGGATGGTGTCGGGCTCCTCCATGAGGACTTGTGCGCTGACCAGCTTGCGTAGGACATCGTGCCCGTAATTGGCCAGCACTTCATCCATCTCGTCTTCACTCAGGTTGCGCTGGATGTATTCACGGAAACGGATCGGCAGCATCTGCGAATCCTGCATCAGCGGGACATCGCTCCCCCCTTGGGATGCAAACATCTGCCCCATCCCATCTACCATCTGTTCAAATTGAATCAGCTGATCCTCTGAGCCTGAGAGGAGCAAATAGCGCTCCACCTGCTCTGGTGTAGCGGAAAAAAGCATCGAAACCAAGCCAAGAAAAAGTAGCCATTTTTTTACCATAATGTTCTCCTTTATTTTCGTCATTATAGCGGGTCAAAGTAAACAACACCTCACAATACCCTCAACAAAATACGGTACAATATCGCCATGAAAATACGCACACTTCTTCTCACCTTTTTTGTTATCTTTGCGTTGGGCGGCTGTACCCAGGTAGTCACCGCTCCGATCCACATCGCTGGTGCCGCTGCCAGCGCAACCCTTGATGTCGCCGGGTCAGCCGTCGGTGCCGTGACCCATGCTGTAAGTGGAGATGAGTGATCGTGCTTCGCTTCGCGGCTTCTCCCTCCCGGGATCTGCATCTGGGTGATCTGCGCATCGCCCTGATCAACGCGCTGGTCGCCCGACAGCGCGGGGAGGGATTTCTCCTCCGTATCACCGACCGGGATCCGAAAGCATTGGCCGAAGATCCAGAACAAACGATCCAGCCGATCCTCGAGAAATGTGTCCGACACGACCAAATCTTCCACCAGAGTGAGAGCCTCCATCGCTACCGACAGCTGGCCGTCTCACTGGTCGAGAGAGACAAGGCTTTTGTCTGCACCTGTTCACCTGAAACCCCCGATAATGAAACCTACGCCTGCAACGGCGCCTGTCAGAACCATACTCCAAAAGAGCGTGCCCGTATCTATGAAGAGAAGCGCCCATACGCTATCCGGGTCATACGTCCCGATGCGCCCGTCGTGTTTGACGATGTGCTTGCCGGAACAATCACGACACACCCTGACACTATCGGTGACCATCTCCTCCTCCGTACCGATGGCGTACCATCGGAAGCATTCGCTGGTGCCGTGGACGACATGCTCGGGGGGATCTCGACGGTGATCCGGGATGAAGCAGAACGCCTCCGCACCGCACAGGAGATCCATATCCGCTCACAGTTGGGCTACACCGAAGCGATCACGTACGCCCATCTCCCTCCCCTTTCGGGTGAACTCCCCGCAATCAAGACCCTTTTTGAGGAAGGGTTTCTTCCCGATGCGATCGTCAATTATCTCCTCACACTCGGTCAAACGCCCCCGGCAAAGATCTTCACATTTCCCGAAGCGGTGGCATGGTTTGATCTCCAGCATCTTTCAGCGGCTCCGATTGTCTATGACCCCGAGGCTCTCCTAGAGCTCAACCGTGAGCATCTTCGCCGGATGGACGACAAGGCGCTCTCTGGTTTGTACCGGTTTGCCGATGCCGACATCGGCCGCCTGATCAAGCTCTATCTCGATGAGGCACCCACTCTCCGGGAGTTGGATGAGCACATCCCCCAAATCTTTGCCCCCAAACCGTGCGACGGGGAACATGGGGACACGATGCGCACTCTTGCCTCACTGATTGCCTCAGCGCCGCCGTTTGATGATTTTGAAGCATTTACGGCGTATCTGATCGATCAAACAGGTCTCTATGGAGATTCCTTGTCGATCCCTCTGCGTAGGATCCTCACCGGTAGGACGGATGGCCCCGCGCTGAGCGATCTTTATCCCTTTATCCGATCTTACATCACGGAGGTAGCCCGATGTCAGCCCTGATTATTGCCCTGGTTCAGTTGATCCACACCCTTATTGCGATCTACATTTGGATCATTATTATCGCCGCTCTGTTCAGTTTCGTCCGACCCGATCCGTACAACCCGCTGGTGCGATTTATTTACCAGATCACCGAACCGGCCTTCCGCTGGGTACGGCGTACCCTCCCTTTTGTCGTCATATCGGGGATGGATCTTTCACCGCTGGTGATTCTGCTGGCATTGCAGTTCCTTGATACGTTCCTGCTGAGGTTAGCTTTTTGACGATGCTGAGTTTTGTACGCCCGGGGAGGGTCATCCTGCTCTTCCTGCTTGCCGTCGGTATCCTTGCGGCACGCCCACTGGACTACGCCACGATCCATGCGATGCCCAAAAGTGTCGAGAAGGACTATTATCTCTGGCGCTACCTCTCCAGTTCCAAAGCAACCCGATCCGAAGCCGAAAAACTCATCCGCGAAGCCAAACGGATCAACGGAAAACTTGCCAAAGCGTATCGCAAAAAAACCGGGCACAAACCCCCCAAACACATCGGCCGACGACATAAGCCCCTCACCGCAGCCCAAAAAAAAGCGATCGCCCAAAAAAAGGCAGTCACCCTCGCCCTACTCAAATCGGATAACCCCTGGCAGCGCTGGCTCCAGCTCTCCCCGGCGATGCAGGTCTATGTCCTCAACCATGCAGGAACGACCGGACGCAGGCAGCTCGATCATCAGATCACTCCCGAACTGTTTGCCCAGCTGAGTACACAGTACGGCTTCAATGAGACGATACGACGTATCCGCCATGAGCGCCTCCCAGAGTGGAGCAAAGCCCTCCTGTACCCCCCAGCCAAAAAGCACCGCCTCACCCATCGCACCCTCCTTGCACTTGGTTTCAATGCCCTCTATCGTGGTAAACCGGCTGTCGGAGAAATGTATTTCCGTCTCGCTGCCCGGAAGTCCATCAAACGGGAAGAGGTCGATCAGGCACTTTTCTGGGCCTATATGAGCCGCCGTAACACATCGTATCTACACAAACTAACCCACAGCTACGACATCAACCTCTATACATTGTTGGCTCGAGATATACTGCATTTGAAGTACCCACGGACGATCACGCCTGCCCTCCCCAAAGGGCATCTACTCAGCCGCACTATTTCCGATCCAATCGCTTGGGCGAAACTCAAAAAAAAGATTTTCGATAAACAAGTGGACAAAAGTGCTTTGGCCAAACACTACCGTGAAGCCGATGCCGTCGGCTACTACAGCTACATCCTCTCCAAAGCCAGCCGAGACACGGAGCAGTACTTTCCCATGCCTTACCGGGATCTGCTTGCCAAACTCCCCAAAAGCCGCCAGGCGATCCTCTATGCCATCGCCCGACAAGAGAGCCGTTTCGTCCCCGCTTCGATCTCCACCTCATATGCGTTGGGGATGATGCAGATCATGCCTTTTCTTGTGCGCCACCTGGCCAAAAAGCGCCACGAAAAAGTGGACTATGATGCGATGTTTGATCCCCGCAAAGCACTCATCTATGCCAATGAGCATATGAACTACCTCACCAAGTGGCTCAAACACCCCCTCTTCATCGCCTACGCCTACAATGCCGGGATCGGCTATACCCGTCGTCTCATCCGCAAAAAGCATCTGTTTAACGGCAAAGGGCCTTATGAGCCGTATCTGAGCCTCGAACTGGTCGACAATGCCCAGGCACGCCACTACGGCAAGCATGTTCTGACCAACTACGTTATGTATATGAATAAGCTCGGTACCCCCCTGCGGATGACTGACCTGCTCAGTTTTATCCATGAGCCGAAAAAAACGGATAATTTCAGAAAAAGGAAATAAATGATGTACAAAGCCATCGCCTTCACCGGCCCCAGCGGCAGCGGCAAGACGACCCTGATCGAAAAGATCGCCCAGCGTCTTGTTCCCACCCGCCGGGTTGCCATCGTCAAACACGACCCCAAAGACAAGGCTGTTTTTGACCGGCCGGGCAAGGACAGCGATCGCTTCTACCAAACCGGCGCCGATGTGGCCGTGGTCTCTTCTACGCGTACCACCCTCTTTGCACATCAGAGCCGTACCATCGCCCAAATTGCCGAAATGTTCGGAGAGTACGATCTCCTGATGGTTGAGGGGCTCAAAACCCTCCCCCTCCCCCGACTGGCCGTCTTTCGCAACACAATTGAGCTGGAGTATCTCCCCGTTATCGAAGCCATCGCCGTCGACGACTCGATTGATGTAAGCACCTATGACCTCCCGGAGCATCTCGATGTGCTCGATCTTAACGATATCGGTAGTATAATCGAGTGGATAGACGCCCACGCCACCTCACTCAAAGGAACACACGCTACATGAAAACCATACTCGACTCCATCAAAACCATTGCCGTCAGTGTCGATGCCCTGATTCAGGAGGGCGATCTGGGCTACAGTACCCAGCACAATGCCACCGGGGATACCCAGCTCAAAATGGACGTCGCCGCCGACCACGTCATCGAAGAAGCACTCAGTGCCCTAGCACATGTCCGCGCCATCATCAGCGAAGAGAAAGAGGACGTACTGGTACTTGACCCTGATGCCCCCTACACTATCTGTTACGATCCGTTGGATGGTTCAAGCATCGTCGATGCCAACTTCACCGTCGGCGCGATCTTTGGTATCTACGAGGGGGAACCCTCCGGTGCCTCTCTGATAACCGCTGCCTACGTCTTGTTTGGGCGTCACATTGAGATGATTTCTGTCGAGCGAGGCTCCACGCCAGTACGCCAACGCTTTGTCCACGGAAGATGGCATCCGATGGATCAAGCATTCATGCTCAAGGAAAAAGGCAGACACAATGCCCCCGGCGGCACCCAGCAATACTGGCCTCCGTACCACAAAGC
>JALVWV010000291.1 GCA_027023145.1 Campylobacteraceae bacterium
ATGGTCGACAGGCTGAAGGGGTCACCAGTACCGAAGAGCTCTTTTTCAAAACCCGCAGCGAAGGATTTGGCGAAGAGGTGAAACGGCGGATACTGCTGGGGAACTTTGTCCTCAGTTCCGGCTATTACGATGCCTACTACCTCAAAGCCCAGAAAGTCCGCCACCTGATCCGCGATGAGTACAATGCGATCTTCGAGGAGGCGGATTTGATCCTCTCCCCCGTCGCCCCGAGCGTCGCCCCCAAGATCGGTGAACTGGCTGATCCGCTGGAGATGTACAAGAGTGACATGTACACCCTCGGCACAAATCTCGTGGGACTGCCTGCCCTCTCTCTTCCTGTTGCCGACGATCCCGAGACTGGGATGCCCATCGGCCTGCAACTTATCGCCAAAGCCTTTGACGAGATAACCCTCTTTGACGGAGCCCTCGGCCTCGAACAAGCTGTCAACTACACCACCACAGGAGCCCACTAATGCGTATCAAAAAACGAGCCTTGACCTTCGAAGATGTTTTGCTGGTACCTCAGCACTCGACCGTACTCCCCAAAGAAGTAAGCACGGTGACCCAACTCACCCGCAATGTCGGGCTCAACATCCCCATCGTCTCTGCTGCAATGGATACCGTCACCGAGTTCAAAGCTGCCATCGCCATGGCGCGTCTCGGCGGGATCGGCGTGATCCACAAAAACATGGATGTCCAAACACAAGCCTTGCAAGTGAAGAAGGTCAAAAAGAGTGAGAGCGGTATCATCATCGACCCGATCTTCATCGGCCCGGAGGCCACCGTGGGTGAAGCCGATGCGATGATGGGAGAGTACCGTATCTCGGGTGTCCCGGTCGTGGATGAGGACAACACCCTCATCGGGATCATCACCAACCGCGACATGCGCTTCATCACCGACATGAGCCTCATCGTCCGGGATGTGATGACACCCGCTCCGCTGGTGACTGCCCGCAAAGGCACCACCCTCGAAGAAGCAGCCAAGGTGCTCCAGAAGCACAAGATCGAGAAACTTCCCATTGTGGATGATGATGGAAAACTCATCGGTCTGATCACCATCAAAGACATCGAGAAAAAAGAGCAGTACCCCAACGCCAACAAAGATGAGTTTGGCCGCCTCCGTGTGGCTGCGGCGATCGGTGTGGGGCAGCTTGATCGTGCCCGAGCATTGGCAGAGGCTGGAGTGGATGTAATTGTTCTTGACTCAGCACACGGTCATTCGCAGGGGATCATTGACACGGTCAAAGCGATCAAAGCGGAGCTCGACGTGGATGTGATCGCGGGCAACATCGCCACCGGTACCGCCGCCAAAGACTTGATCGATGCTGGTGTTGATGCGGTCAAAGTGGGGATCGGACCGGGCTCCATCTGTACCACACGGATCGTTGCCGGGGTCGGGGTGCCTCAAATCTCGGCGGTCGATGAGGTAGCGCAGGTAGCCAACCCGCTCGGTGTACCGGTAATCGCTGATGGTGGGATCAAATATTCCGGTGATGTCGCCAAAGCTCTTGCTGTGGGTGCCAGCAGCGTCATGCTCGGATCGGCGCTGGCCGGGACGTATGAGGCACCGGGCGAAATGATCATCTACAACGGTCGCCAGTTCAAAGAGTATCGCGGAATGGGCTCGATCGGTGCCATGTCCAAGGGGAGTACCGATCGCTACTTCCAAGAAGGCACCGCTGCGGATAAACTCGTCCCAGAAGGGATCGAAGGGCGCGTGCCGTATCGCGGAAAAATCGCCGATGTGATCCATCAGATGATCGGCGGTCTTCGCAGTTCGATGGGGTACTGCGGATCTGAGTCGATCCCGGTCTTCTGGGAAAAAGCTGAGTTTGTTGAGATCACCGCTGCCGGGCTCAAAGAGTCGCATGTCCATGATGTGACCATCACCAAGGAGAGCCCGAACTATCATGGGTGAGACTAACAAACCGACCTTTAGTCTCTTCAATAATATCTCCTATGCCTTGGCGGGCTTCAGGAATATCCTTCGTGAAGAGACTTCGTTTAAAATTCAGCTTCTAGCGATACTCGTTGTGACCGTTGGGCTGATATATGTTCCCCTTCCTCTGCAAGCAAAACTCATCCTTTTTGTCTCAATGTGGTTCATCCCTTTCGCCGAAGCGATTAATAGTGCCATTGAACGGGTAGTTGATTTGGTTACGCAGGAGCACCACCCTCTCGCCGGCCAGGCCAAAGACATCGGGGCGTTTATTGTCCTGGTGGCATTTGTGATTGTGGTGATGATCTGGGGGGTGGTACTGTATGGAGTGTTTGGTGGAATATAACTTTCCCTTTTTTTGTGTTATAATTCTACCAAATTTTGAAGGAGCTTACCATGAAAGACGCAACACTCGCCACCCACGCAGGATACGGCTACGACGGGGAGCGGACGATGTCGGTACCCATTTATCAGACGACGGCGTATGCGTTTGAGGATTGTGATCAGGCGGCAGCACGCTTTGAACTCAAGGAACTGGGCAACATCTATACCCGGCTGACCAACCCCACCACCGAAGTACTCGAAAAACGTTTTGCAGCTCTCGAACAGGGTGCCGGGGCAATCGCGACGGCCAGCGGTGCAGCAGCGGTGTTTTATGCGTTTGCCAATGTGGCTGAGGCGGGGGACAATATCCTCGTGGCCAAACAAGCCTACGGCGGTACCACAACCCTGACGGCTCACACGCTCAAGCGTTTCGGGATCGAAGCGCGATACTTTGATGTCAAAGACCTAGAAAAAATGGAGAAAATGATCGACGATCGGACGAAGATGATCTTCTTCGAGGTGATCCCCAATCCGAGTGTCGTATTGACCGATATCGATACGATCGTTGCCATTGCCGATCGGCACGGGGTAATGACGTGCGCAGACAATACCGTCTCTACCGCTATCCTCTGCAAACCCCTGACACTGGGTGTAGACATCACCGTTCATAGCACCAGCAAGTACACCACAGGGCAAGGAGCGGCACTGGGTGGGATGCTGGTTGAGCGAGAAGGGCTGACTCAAAAAATCCGAGGCAATGCCCGTTATGCACATTTCAATGAGCCCGATGCAAGTTATCATGGATTGGTCTACACCGACGTTCCGCTGCCGCCATTTACCTTGCGGGCACGACTGGCGCTGTTGCGTGATTTTGGTGCAACCCCCTCTCCGCATAACTCATGGCTGCTTATCCAGGGGCTTGAGACGCTACCCCACCGCATGCCGGTTCATTCCCGCAATGCGCTGGCGGTAGCCCAATATCTCGAAAAGCACCCCAAGGTCCTTCGCGTCAACTATCCCGGTCTCCCCTCCAGCCCCGACCATGCACTGGCACAGAAATATTTCAAAGATGGAATGGGTAGCGGCCTGATGAGTTTCGAGGTAGCCACCCGCAAAGAGGCACAGCGGATCGCTGACAGTGTAAAACTCTTCTCAATCGTCGTCAACATCGGTGACAGCAAATCGATCATCACCCACCCGGCGAGCACCACCCACCAGCAGCTCAGCCCGCAGGAGCTAGCCGATGCTGGTGTCCCGGAGGGGTTGATCCGGCTAAGCATTGGGTTGGAAGATCCGGAGGATTTAATCGCGGATTTGGCGCAGGCACTTGGGGAGAATTAGAAGTTAGAAAGTAGAAAGTAGAAATTGAGGGGTCGGGGTTGACCCCAATACTTTAAAGGCGACAAAAATCTTTTTCTTGCTCCGTATCTCTCGATACGGAACGTGTTGTGTCATGTTTTCTTTCTGCTTTGTGGAGCCATCTTTACCGTATTGATGCCCGTATCCCTTCTATAGGGTACCTCTTTTGTCTAGGCAAGGCATCGCTTCGCAACATATCCGAAGAAGCTACATCAAGTGCCCTATACCCTTTCTTAGTCTTGCTATACTCTCAAAGAGATCCCCTTCGGTTAAAATGTTATCTTCTTTAAAAGTCAATTCACTGCTCAAAAGCAAATCAACAAAATCCACTTTGCCGAACTTATCAAGAAACCTGTTTTTTGTTTTTGAAGAGAGTTCATCCTGTTTGTGATACACGATAAACCCTAGATCAAAAATATCTCTTGCAGTCGTTCTGTTCTCAAAAGCATCCATCTTCATATTGGCTAATGCATCCAGGCTATATATGCTGATATTGCCCATAAGATTCTTTCCCTGAAATTCAGCGTTATTCCGTAACGAAACTTCGATCTTTATCGACACATCGTCAAACACCGCCATGATTCTTTTGGTTGTATCGGTATCTTTTTTTATATGTATATCTTTGCAGTTCAAGGATTGAAGCATATTGATCAATGACGAGGAAGTAATTTTATAGTGGCTGTCAAAATCCAGGTCCTCAGAAAATCTATCCAGACCATATCCGAACATCAGTGCCGAGCCGCCTTTGAAAATAATCTCTTTGGATGAAAGAGCTTTAAGGACATCTTTCATCATCTCAATATGTTCTGAAGCTTTCTCTCCGAGCTTTTCTTTGAGTATAGGATTTACTTCTAACGTCATACTTTCCCCCTCTTGAATACTCTTGAAACAGCCTCAGAAGCTTCCGTTCTTCTTCGTCTGTCAATACCGGTTTCAACAGCGTTTCGATTTTGTCTTCAATCTCTTTTCCTTCTTCGTCATCAAAAAGAAACATATCAATTCGCATATTGGGTACCCGTTTCTGAAAAACAATGTTATAATAGAGATAGTCCAGATATGCCCGTATCGGATTTGCGATATTGTTTTCGATACCCCAGTCACTCCAGGTTCTTACTGCGTCAGGATACTGTCGGTTACGGTCAACGCTCTCTTTGTGCCAGTCATAGTGATGGTAGTTGAGTGCCTGAATACTGGTAAGATAGTTCTTGTGAACAGAAAAACCCATTTCCACACCTTTCATTGCTTCCGATTGTATCATATTATTTCTTGAATTTGAAACCCGACTCTTTCTCAAGCCTCCGATAAATTATCCCCTGCATTCTCTATCAGTTCTTTTATTCTAACCTTCTGTGTTTGGGGATTTGGCGCAGGCATTTGGGGAGAATTAGAAGTTAGAAAGTAGAAAGTAGAAATTGAGGGGTCGAGGCTTTAGCTCCGTTAAAATAGTACTATATAATGGAGCTTCATTGTACGGGACTGAAGTCCCTTCTCCAAAATTCTTGCGTTCTCTCACAGTCTCAGAAGATATGGAACCGATTCGAAATCCTAAGCAACCTATCGCTCCCCTCACTTCGCTACAATCTCCACTTTGAACGCATACTCCTTCCCCTTGGGCGTCGGGTCAAACCCCGTCGTTTGGAGCTGTTTGAGGTACCGGAGGATGGTGCGGTCGAAGTCGGGGTTATTCGAGTGCTGAAGGACGACATAGCTGAAGCGACCGGAGGGGTGGATGGTCAGGCCGATGGTGACGCGGGCTCCGGCGAAGCTTGTTTGGGTCGGCCAACCGTAGAGTTTCTCCTGCACACCGGCGAGGTAGCGATTTTCAATCCCCTTATCACGTTGTTTCTGACGCTTGAGGGAGTCGCGGATGCTTTGGGATGACTTGGCTTTTGTTGTTCTCCTTTTAGGTTTTTCCGATGGCTTCTTTTTCGGCTTCGGAGTAGTTTTTTGCGTGGTTTTCACCTGCGAAAATAGCTTTTTTGCCCTGATCCTCTTCGGCGGTTTTTTCCTGGTTTTTTTCGGAACAGGTTTGACGTGGGTATTTTGGGGGCTCTGGATCGGTTTTGGTTTGGAGTGATGTTTCTTTTTTGACTTGGGCTTCGGCTCGGATTTGGATTTGACGGTTTTCGCAGCGGGGGTTTTTGTCTTCGTCGGAGCCTGAAGGGTGACGGCGATGGCATGGGCATTTTTCGTCACAAAATGGGTCGATCGCGTCTCATGACGATAGCCAAAATAAAAAAAGACCAGCCCGATAATCCCGAAATAAACCGCGACGGCGACAATCCCGGAGAAGTATTTCGGATGGAGTTTCATCATTCCGTGATCAGCGATGCATGGGCAAACCCGACCGCTTTGACGCTGGCGAGGAGCTTCATGACGCTTCCGTAGTCGAGATCCTTGTCCGCCCGGATGAACACATCACTTTTCATGTCAAAATCTTTCGCCTTGAGCATGAAACTGTCGGGAAAATTGCGAAGAGTAAACGTCTCCTTGCCGAGGTAAATCTTTTGGTGTTTGTCCATCCGTATGGTCAGTGTCGGATGGCGGGTGGCAGCCTTGGAACGGGTGCCCTGCGGGAGGGTGATCTGCTCTTCGTAATTGATCGTGGGGGCGGTGATCATAAGGATCGCCATGAGTACGAGCATCACGTCCACCAGCGGGGTGATGTTGAGATCCGGATCATCGTCCCAGTGAAACATGCGGATCGTCTCCGTTTTGTGCCAGGATCACTTCCGCCTGCGACTCGAGTACTGAGCCCAGCTCATACGCCTTACGCTTGAGCATCAGGTGAAACGAATAGGCAAAAATCGCGACAAAAATCCCCACCGCCGTCGCGATCAATGCCTCACTGATCGCCGGGGCGACCACCGAGAGAGCCGCACTCTTCTGCATGCTGAGCTTGGCAAACGTCTCGAGGATCCCGATCACCGTCCCGAACAGACCGATAAACGGTGCCGTGGAAGAGGCGATGGAGAGAAACGTCAACCCTCGGGTCGAGACACGGATCGTGTCGCTGATGGCGGCTTTGAGGATGGCGGGATTGAGGGTATCGACCCGGGCGAGGTAGCCGTAGAGGACGGAGTTTTTGGCGACGGTTTTGGCGCGTCCCATGTAGAGGCGGGAGAGCGAATCGGTCTCGTACGTCAGTCGCTTATCGAGCAAACGGTAACGGTAGATAAAAATCCAAAAGGTTGCAATAAAATAGAGGGAAAGGAGACCGATCACCAGCAGGGTAATTGCACTGCTGGTGGAGAGGTAATGACCCAGTGCCGTAAACAACAATTGGCCTTATCGTGCTTTGGCGATCGACTCGA
>JALVWV010000292.1 GCA_027023145.1 Campylobacteraceae bacterium
AAATGCATCCCTTCTACCCGCTGAAATCGGCCAAATTGGTAGCGGATTTCGGGGATGAACGCCATTACTATTACAACGATCCCAAGAAAGAGATTTCGCGTTCGTATCACCTCGGCTACGATCTGGCCAGTGTACGTCACGCTCCCATTATCGCCTCCAACGCTGGCAAAGTGCTCTACGCAGCCAAAAACGGCATCTATGGTAACATGCCGCTGATCGACCATGGCTTCGGGCTGGCAACGCTCTACGGACACTGTTCACAGATTCTCGTGGAGAAAGGGGATGAGGTGATCGCCGGGCAGATGATCGCTCGAACCGGGAAAACCGGTTTGGCGCTGGGAGATCATCTCCACTTTGGTGTCCTTGTACATGGGATCGAAGTGTGGCCGATGGACTGGATGAAGGGAAACTGGATCCACAAAAACATCGATCAGGTCTTCAAAAAAGCCGATAAAATCATCGCCAAAGATACGAAGAAAAAGTCATGATACTCTTGATCAACCCTATCGCCGTCCCGATGCAGATCGGATGTTACGATAACGATTATCGGGTGTGTACCCGGACGTTTGAAGGGCGGGCTTCAGACGTGCTACTCGGGGCACTGGAGGCGTTGATAGCTGAGTTTGCCGTTGAGCGGATTATTTATGCCAGTGGGCCGGGGAGTTATATGGCGATCAAGCTCACCTACATTACGCTGGCAACCCTGGAGACGTTGCGTGGGATCCCTTTTGGGGCGTGCAGTGCATTTACCCTCAATGCCAATCGGCCAATCCGTGCTATGGGACACCTGTACTTCGTCAAAGAAAAAGAGACTATAATAACACAAAAATTTGACGAACACGTCCCGCAGGAATTTGGGTTGCCCAACTATCTAGGCGATCTCGAGATCGAATCCGAGAATACCCCTCTGTACATCCTTCCTGTGGTATAAAAGGCTGCCTGTGCTCATCAGTGTTCCTGCTACCAGTGCCAATCTGGGACCCGGTTTTGATACGCTGGGTTTGGCGATTGATCTCCGTAATGAGATCCTCATCAAACCGTCACGATTTTTGAGTCTCTCTACCCATGGAGAGGGGGATGACAATCCCCGAATCAAGAAGAATACCCTCTTTTTACATATTTTCAACAAATACTACCGCCGTCTCAGCGGCAAACACAACACGTTCCGATTTGAGTTTGCCAACCGCATCCCGATTTCACGAGGTTTGGGAAGCTCCTCCGCAGTCATCGTGGCCGCCATCACCGCCGCTTATGCTGCCGCCGGTGCCAAATACAATAAGCGGGAAATCCTCAATCAGGCTTTGAAGTTCGAACACCACCCGGACAACATCACACCAGCCGTAATGGGAGGATTCAACGTCGCCTGCCTCGAAGGGGATCGGGTTTTCAGCAAAAAACGT
Organism: Campylobacteraceae bacterium; assembly: GCA_027023145.1. Lineage (GTDB taxonomy): Bacteria > Campylobacterota > Campylobacteria > Campylobacterales > Sulfurovaceae > S017-3. Next base: position 1,401 of record JALVWV010000292.1, read on the forward strand.
CGCATGCCCGGCTACCTGCGTGCGGTGTTGGTTGTCCCGAATCGGACGATCTCGACCAACCGCTCCCGTCATGTCCTCCCCAAGGTTTACCCTAAAGAGGAGATGGTCTATTCTCTCTCCAGAGCAGCGTATATGACAGCCCTGTTTATGAGTGAATCGTGGGATCAGCTTCGCATCGCCTCCAAGGATAAGATCCATCAAGATCGACGGATGAAAATGATGCCCGATCTCTTCGATGTGCAAAAGATCGCACTGGCCAATGGTGCTCTGATGAGCACTCTCTCCGGGAGCGGTTCGACGTTTTTCTCCCTCTGCTATGAGGACGATGCCGATACGATCGCACAAGCTCTCTCCAAGCGCTTTCCTCACTATCGGGTACTGATTCATTCGCTGGATAATCACGGAGTCACCGTCAAGAGTTAATCTCTTTTGGGTATAATAGCGATGCAAAAAAAGAGTCCCACCCGCATGTGTATCTCCTGTCGCACTCGAGAATCCCAAAACGATTTGATCCGACTACAGTCACGAGGCAGGCATGTTATACCTTTTTCCGGGACCGGTCGGAGCTTTTATCTCTGCCAGACGTGCGCGTCCAATGCCAAGCGAATGCGCGGCATCGCCAAGCGACTGGGGATAGAGAATGATGCATTGCTGACCATACTAAAGGAGTTTACCACCCATGGGGAAAATTAAGATCCAGGAGATTGCAGCTGAAGCTGGAATATCCAACAACGAGGCGATTGCCAAAGCCAAAAAGCTTGGGTTTGATGTCAAAGTCGCTGGCAGTTCGATCACATTTGATCAAGCAGAAATATTGATGGAATATGCCCTGACGGGCACACTACCCGCCGGGTTCAAAAAGCCGGGAGACGGTACCAAGATCACTGTCACCAAAAAAGCTAAGCCTGTTGAGAAAAAGCCAAAGCCGGAAGAGAAGCTTCCCGAAGAGGCGCCCCAGGCGGAGACCAAAGAGGTGGCCAAGCCGGCAAAAGCAGCTGAAGGCACTTCCAAGCCGAGAGCTTCTGAGCCTGCAGCTGAAACACCGAAACCAACACAGACGGAAACCGCGACTACACCGGAAGCCGCATCTTCAGAAGATAAGGTTCCTCAAGAAAAAGAGAGAACGGATGCTGTGAAAGCAGCCGAGAAAGCTCCTAAAGAAGAAGCCCCCAAAGCAACAGAGGAAGAACCCAAGCCTCGCCGTGTCCGACGCCCCATCGGTCGCGGCGGCATTACGATCGTCAAAAAGGCGAAACGAGCTCCAGTTCGCTCATCCAAAAATATTTCACTGGGCAATGCCCCCGCTGCCAGCCCGCACAGCAAGAAGAAAAAACCCAAGCGTCCGGTTGAAGCCAAAACCACTGGCGAAAAACTGGAAATTCTCGGCGATCGTGGACTGGGCGCAAGCGTCGAGCTTTACGAAGAGGAAGAAGTGGTCTTGCTGGACTTTTCCGATAAGAACATTTACGAAGAGATGAAGCGTCAGGAAGAGCGCCGTCGTGCTGAAGCCAAAAAACGTGAACAACAGCAGGGCAATATGTCAGCCGGTGCCCGCAAGTTCCAGCCTCAGCAGCGCCGATCGATCCGTCGTGGCGGCAAAAAGAAGCGGTATGTCCGCCAAGAAACACAAGAAAAGGTCAGTGTGGTCAAAATCCCCGAAGACGTTCGCGTCTATGAATTTGCCGAAAAAGTCGGCGTGAGTGTCAGTGAAGTGGTCAAAGTATTGTTTGCACTGGGAACCATGGTCACCAAAAACGACTTCCTTGATAAAGATTCGATCGAGATTCTTGCCGAGGAGTTTGAGGTTCAAGTTGAGACGATCAATCCGCTTGACGCACTCGATTATGTCGCGACCTACGATGAGATCGAAGACGAAGTATCCGAGACCCGTCCTCCGGTCATTACGATCATGGGGCACGTCGATCATGGTAAAACTTCATTGCTGGATAAGATTCGTGCCACCAAAGTCGCCGACAAAGAGGCTGGAGGGATCACTCAGCATGTGGGAGCCTACCAGGTCGAGAAAAACGGTCAGAAGATCACCTTCGTCGACACCCCGGGTCACTCAGCCTTTACCGAGATGCGCGCCCGTGGTGCGATGGCAACCGATATTGCGATCATTGTGGTTGCAGCCGATGATGGGGTGATGCCTCAGACCAAGGAGTCAATCTCTCATGCCAAAGCGGCCGATGTGCCGATGATTTTTGCAATCAACAAAATGGATAAAGAAGCGGCTAACCCCGACAATGTCAAATCGCAATTGTCCGAGATGGGCATCCTCTCAGTTGATTGGGGCGGTGAGTATGAATTTATCCCTGTCTCAGCCCATACCGGTATGGGGATCGACGATTTGCTCGAGACGATCCTCCTCCAGGCTGAAGTGATGGAACTCGAAGCCGATCCGACACGTGCTGCCAAGGCGGTTGTTCTTGAGAGTTCGGTTGAGAAGGGTTTCGGTCCGGTCGCCAACGTTATCGTCAAAAACGGAACGCTCAACGTCGGGGATAATGTCATCGTCGGTACCACCTATGGGCGGGTACGTACCATGATCCTTGATGATGGTAGTCGTGTCAAGTCGATCGGTCCGAGTACGCCGGCAGCGGTAGTAGGACTCCAGGAAGTCCCGGAAGCTGGTGAAGTGATGATTGGTATGGAAAATGAAAAAGCGGCCAAAGAGATCGCTGACAAGCGTAAGGAGCTGGCACGCACCAAATTCCTCTCCAAGTCTACCAAAGTCTCCATCGACGAGCTGGGCTCCCTCATCGCTGAAGGGCAGATCAAGAAACTGCCTCTCATTGTCAAAGCCGATGTTCAGGGATCGCTCGAAGCGATCAAAGGTGCCCTGGCTGATCTGAAGAACGAAGAGGTCAAAGTCGAAGTGATCCATGACGGCGTGGGCGGCATCACCGAGAGCGATGTGACGCTGGCGGATGCGAGTGAAAATGCCATCATCGTTGGCTTTAACGTCCGCCCAACCGGTGCGGTCAAAAACAAAGCCAAAGACCTCGGGGTCGAGATCAAAGCCTACTCAATTATCTACGACTTGCTCGATGATGTTAAGGCGCTCCTCAGCGGCCTCATGAGCCCAGTCGTCAGTGAAGAGGTGACCGGTCAGGCCGAAGTGCGCGAGACCTTTATGGTCGCCAAAGTGGGCACCATCGCAGGATGTATGGTTACCGACGGTACCATTACCCGTGGAGCCGGAGCGCGTCTGATCCGGGATGGTGTGGTCGTCTACACCAGCCGCATCAGCTCACTCAAGCGCTTCAACGACGATGTCAAAGAGGTTCGCAGCGGCTTCGAGTGTGGTATCATGCTCGAAAACTTCAACGACATCAAGGTGGGCGATGTATTCGAGACCTTCAAAGAGGTGGAGGAACAGGCGAGCTTATGAGTCCCGAAGCAATCAAGCTCAAGCGCACTGAATCGGTGCTAAAAGAACTCCTCCCCGAAGCCTTCGGCACCCTTGATGACTCGCGAATTAACGGCTTGAATGTCACCGAAGTGGTTTGCTCACGCGGTCGCTACGATGCACGGGTTTATCTCGACCCTGCTGGCTTGAACGAGTCAGAACAGTTTGAAGCCCTGAAACAGTTGCGAAAGGTGAGTAATTATCTGAGTACCTATGTCCGGGACACCGAGGCATGGTACCGCGCTCCGAAATTCACGTTTGAATTTGACGATCAGCTCGAACGGATCGATCGGATGGAGAAGCTCTTTGCTCAAATCGCTACCCAAAAAACCGAGGAGCCTTCGGATGAATCTTGAGGATCAAATCGCCAAAATTGTTCAAGCAAACGGTGCCGAATTTTACGACACTGAGACAGCGACCGAAGCGGAGCAAACCGTCTATCGTGTCTACATCACCCATCCGGATGGGGTCACCCTCGATCTGTGTGCCGATATTTCCCGTGAGCTCTCTCCTTTCCTCGATGTTCATCCTCCGATGAGCGGTAAATACTTTCTTGAAGTGAGCTCCCCCGGCATCGAACGCCCCCTCACTAAACCTCGCCATTTTCAGCAGGCTATCGGTGAAAAAGTTCGCCTCAAAGTCCCCGGACAGGATCGTCTTCGCGGTACATTGATTGCTGCTGATGATCACGGGGTTACCGTCGAGACCAAACACGGCGAAGAGACGTATACTTATAATGAGATTGCCAAGGCTAAAACGTATTTTGAGTGGTAGTTACTTGACTATAAAACTACACAGATGAAGATATCCAAGCATAAAAAATTATTTTTCTTCTTGTTAGTAGTTGGTTCCATTATCCTTTTTCCAGAACAGATTTTTCCTGCCCTTGTAGGTATATTCCTTTTGCTTATTGTCCTGCTTCTGGTGGTTGAAGTGCTTTTAGATGTCTATATCATAGTTGCGATCATTCTCAAAAAGGACAGGGACAAAAAGAAAAAATAGTCGAATGACGAAACCCTACAATCGATCAAACAACATAATAGCACCCCCAACGATGAGCAAATAAATTCCCACTCGCCACCACAACCGTTTCAACTGAGACAGCACGGCTATTACACTGAGCACGCTCAACAAAACGACAACATAAAAAAATCCCTGCAAAAAACACGGTTCTATCCCAAAAGCAAACAAAGCAATCAGATGAGAAGCGGCCGTCCCAATCAACAGAATAACAGTGCTGCGTGCTATACGCCGATCGTATACCACAAACGGCAAAAGGATCAGCAGTCCACTCAACCACAGCGCCAGCCTATTGAAGCGCAACACATTGATGATCGAGGGGTGACAAGGGGGGAGGATTTCCGATATGGTGTCTTGATAGATACGATGGACTTTTTGGATCAATGCTTTTAGGAGCGTGCGGACAGATTTTTTGCAGGTTTGAGCATGAGCAAACAAGCGGCTTTGTTGCGTGAAGGGGATCGTTGTGTTGTATTCCCTTTGGGGCATGCTGGGTGATAGGGTATGACGGCGGAGGGTGAAGGTGCCCGTATCGGACCGGGAAGTGATAATATCCTGCTGGCATACTTCGAGGAGATACTTGGGGGCGGTATCAGCAGAGAGGGCACGGAGTTTACCCGAGGAGACAGCGTTGTTTTGTGCGATAACAAGCAGGAGCATACTCCCGAGACCAAATGCAAAAATCAGAGAATGCCATACCCCTTTGGTCGGTCGATCCGATGCCGATATAGGATACACCAAAAAAGGGAGAACCATCGTGGCTGTTTCCGGGCGCAAGGCTACAGATACTCCCAGCATCACCCCTGAAATGAAAAGATACAGCTTTCCCCGGTCATGGTAGGCTACAATCATGTATGTACTCACCAAAAGGGTAAACAGATACGGATGGATCGGCAGAATCAAGGCATCGCTGAAAGCAATAGGGAAGAAAAAGGCATACAGCACTGCAACCACAAGAGCATATCCCCCAGAGGGAAAGATACGCATAGCAATCCCGTATACCAATGCAACATTGAGCGTAGAAAGGAGAACGTTGATCCCAACTACAATCTCGAGCTTGTACGGATACAGATCTGCAAGATACAG
>JALVWV010000293.1 GCA_027023145.1 Campylobacteraceae bacterium
CCGCAGTGCTGAGTGCGTGGGGTGTCAGTAAATTAGGAATGAGGAATGAGGAGTTAGGAATTTTGGTATGCGTTGCTTGGCAACGCTTTTATTCATAAAGCTTCTCCTTCATTAAATAGCTTTTTCAAAACTCTGGTTCATGTTCAATAATAAATTCCAACCATGGGTCGGGCTTAATTCCGTCCCCCAGATGGTGCCTTGATAAATATACAGTCAAAAAAGCATGGTATATTTTTGTTGTAGACGTATTAAGTTCACAAAGGTAGCTTTTGCTGTCAATGATTGCTTGCTCAGTTGATTCTCTGATAAAATTAAATTCAAAATCACTAAGTCTTTTGTAATACTTTTTCTCATACTTCCCGTATCTGTTTACAATCTTTTGATCTTTTCTTATCCGGGAGTTTCTGGCATTTGTAACAAAGTGTTTTGCGTTACTATAAGCATCTTTGTCTCCAAAATAGCGATATCTTTTTTCAACGCAACTCCCCAACATCTCGCCTATTATTTTGGATTTAAAAAGGGTATATTCGTTTTCATCACTCAAATAATCATTTATGCTCTGTCGAAGTTTTTGTTTGTAGACATGCAAAGCTGCATCGTTGTAGCTGCTTAGATTATAAACAATTTTGTAAGAATTGTCACGATTTTTTTCCAGTGATCGTCCGTATTCAAAAAAGAAGAATGCGACAATGGTCAGTGTTATCAACGCTGTAATAACCAATATTGCATACATGCCTGTAGCAATTGACATGAGAGTCGATGCTACTGTATGAAAAATATTTTTATCCATTACAGATACTCTCCTTGCTTGCAGATCAAAACGACCTCTCCGATAAACAAACCTCCCTTTGTGATGGGCGTAAAGTTGGGAATCATCCTCCCCATCCGTGCATTTTTTTTGCACTGACAACCTGTAGGGTGTCGTCAAGTTCAAAGGCGCTGAAGGCGACGAAAAAATTTCCCTCCAAAACGTTTCGCCATGTTTCGATCTCTCCGGTATCTTCTGCAGAAAGAAGGATGAAGATGTTCGCAGCATTTTTCATCGCGCCGTATACGGTTTTGACAAAATGCTCTTTCTCCTCAACCGATGCCTCAACGAAAACAAAATCATACAGTTTGGCTTGAAGATGGTAACGGGATCGATCGAGGGTGATCGGGCGTACTTTGATCTCGTGTACTGTTGTGTATTGTTGAGAGAGTGATGCAGCCAGCGTGCTGTCGAGACAGAGGAGTTGATACTCATAGTTTCGTAACACTGTGAGGGTTGCCAGCTTGTCTATCAGCGGTGTTGTTGCGTCCACAAAGTGCATGAGGCGCAGTGCCGGATGGTCGGGGATGATCTGGATGAGTTGGTCGAGTGCATTTGTCATACCGGTAGTATAGTGTATAATGCTGAAAAATCAATACGTAAGGAGTGATCTTCATGTCACGCATCCTCAAAGCCTCCGTCCTCCAGATAGAAAACCTCGCCCCCTATCATCGCAACCTCGAGCGTTTGCTGTATCATCTTGACACGCTGAAAGATCAGGACATTGTGTTGGCACCCGAGGTAAGCATGACCGATTACGATTATGAGCATCTCGAGGCGGCAGCGGCGTTTGGCGAAGAGGTGGAGCGGGTGTTGTGTGAGCGGGTGGGCGATCAAGTGGTGGGGTTGACACTGTTGACACGCCATGCTGATGGACGCTATACCAACGATGCCGTGGTGATCCATGACCACCGTGTGGTGCATCGGCAGAGCAAGCACAAACTGTTTGCTCTCGGAGAGGAGGACAAACACCTTGTTGCGGGATCGGTAGAGGGGGTCAGGCTCTTTGAGATTGACGGGATACGATATGGGGTGTTGATTTGCTTTGAACTGAGGTTCAAGGAACTTTGGCGCCGACTCGAAGGAGCCGATGTGATCCTCGTTCCCTCGCAGTGGGGAATGCCACGCAAGCGTCACCTCGAAATCCTCGCTCCGGCTCTGGCGGTGATGAACCAGGCCTATGTCCTTGTTGCCAACAGTGCCAAGGGGACTATGGCTGCTTCCAGTGCCATTTACTCTCCCAGTGGCGGGGTGGTGATGGAGGATATGCATGAGGTGATTTCTGGGGAGATCGATTTGGGGCTTCTGAAAAAAATGCGCCGCTACATTGTCATGAGGTAATAACGAAAATTCTGCTAAACTTTCGCAGAAATTTTAACGTATGGGCAGGTCAAAGATGGTGGCAAAAATGCATTTGAGAAAGATGGTCGAAGCGATCGACAGGGAATTTGCCCTTGAATCGCATGTCAAGGAAGCTTTCCTCTCCGTCGACCGTCAAGCATTTGTCCCGACCGGTTTCACGCATTTGGCTTATAAGCTTGATGCCCTGCCGATGCATTCGGATCAGTGGATCTCTTCTCCCCTGACGGTAGCCAAAATGACGCAGCATCTGGAACTCCAGGGGGTAGACAGCGTCCTTGAGGTGGGGTGTGGCAGTGGATATCAGGCAGCGATCCTCTCCCGGCTGGTACGCCGGGTTTTTACCATCGAACGGATTGAGCCTTTGTTAAAAGAGGCCAAAGAGCGTTTTCGCCGACTGGGGATGAGTAATATTATCACTCGGTACGACGATGGCCAACGTGGTTGGAAAGAGTACGCCCCTTTTGAGCGGATTATTTTTTCAGCGACGACGGATAAGGTGCCGCAAGTGCTTTTCGATCAATTGACCGATGGAGGGATCCTTGTCGCCCCCATCAATCAGGACGGTTTGCAGATTATCACCCGTTACTACAAGCGTAACGGCCATATCAGCAGTTCCGAGGCGATCGAGCCCTGCCTGTTCGTCCCGGTTCTGGACGGCACGCGACGCGCATAGCCCGATGGGCTCCCCCTTTACCTATTTTATGATATGATTGACACATGGACACATTGATTGACAAGGAAGTAACATGGGGAACTTGATCAAACCGGCAGAGTATGCCAAAAAATTGGGCATTTCACGCCAGGCCGTTTATGCCAAGATCAAAAAAGGGATCTTGACATCCAAGAGTGTCGATGGCAAACTCTACATCGTGCAGAATGAGACGGACAGAGCGGCACCTTCCACTCCAGCAGGCACTGGCACCTCCACTCCATCTTCCCAGCGGTCAGCAGCAGAGCCGAGCAAAGATTTTCGGGATTTGCTCGAGGCCAAGGATGAGACCATCGGCATTCTCAAAGAAACGATCGTGGATCTCAAAGATACCAATAAAATGATCACTTCGACGTTACGCGGGGAAGTTGAACTACTCAAGGAAGCTTTTTCGGAGATGAAGATGCTCTACTCGACACGGATCGAGCATCTTCAGACCAAAGAAGCGACAACGTTGGAGACGGCTTCGACCGAAATAGCATCTGTCGAAGAGGGTGCAGGGGAGCAGGCAGTCGAGTTTGCCGATGAGATAACCATACTGGATGAGGCGGGGACTGTGCCGGATGATGTCGACGCCGGAGATGATCTTGCCTGGATTGAGCTGGAAGACTTCTTCGACGAGCATGATATCCGTAAAAAAACCAAACAAGCCAAAATAACAAAACGCCTCAAAAAGCTCTTCAAAAAAGGGGATAGTCGTGTTGATAGTTTCAATGGAGATTTAATCCTCTTAGCTGAGGCAGATTTTGGGGATATACTGAAGAAAAAAGCATAGAATCTTTGAGAATAATTCTCAAGTTTAAGATAGATCCAAGAGATTTCCAGCTATATTTTCACAAATGAGAATACTTATCATAAACTAATCAGGATCATTCCGTGAAAAAAATAATGATAGCGCTTGCTGGTCAACCCAATGTGGGCAAGAGCTCCCTGGTCAATGCTATTTCAGATGCTCACCTCAAAGTGGGAAACTTCTCTGGCGTGACGGTGGACAAAACAGAAGTCGAATTTGTGTACCATGATCCCAAGCGGGATGCAGACTACGAGATCCATATTATTGACCTCCCCGGTGCCTACTCCTTGACCGACTATACGATCGAAGAGAAAGTGACCAAGCAGTTCCTGCGGAATGACGACTATGACATCATTGTCAACGTCGTCGATGCGACCAACCTCCAGCGCAACCTGCTGTTGACCACCCAACTCATGGAGACCGGTCGCAAGATGATCGTAGTGCTCAACATGATGGACGAAGCCCAAAAAGAGGGGATCGAAATCGATGCGGAGCAACTGGCCCGCATTCTCGGTGTACCGGTGATCAAAGCCAGTGCCGCGCAAGGGGAGGGGATTGATGCCCTCAAGTCGGCCATGGTTGAGGTGTATGAAAAACCCCAGACAACTGCCAAAGTGATTTACAGTGATGTCATCGAAGAGGAGATTACCCGGATCGTTGCTTTCCTCGAGGAGAAGCACTACCGCAGTCCGATCCCGTACCGGCAGCTGGCTGTACGCTTGCTTCAGGAGGATACCGACTGGTACAAACGGATGCACGATGAGCCGATCTGGATCGAGATATTGCCGATCTTGAGAGAGGGGCTTCAGCACATCTACCTCCATAGCGAGACCAAAGACCTCGATGCGATCTTTGCCGATGAACATTTTGCGTTTGCCAAGGGCGCCAAGATGGAGGTGATGGCACTCCACTCCATGCGTGCCCAAAACCCCACTCAGAAGATCGATAAGCTTCTCATCAATAAATTCCTTGGCATCCCTCTGTTTCTCTTTTTCATGTGGGCATTATTCCAGTTGACGTTTACGATAGGGGCGGTACCGATGGATTGGATCGATGCGGGCTTTGGTTGGCTGGGAGAACAGGCTCATGCAGTACTTGGAGATGGAATACTCGGCCAGGTTGTCGCCGATGGGATCATTGCCGGAGTCGGAGCGGTGGTAATGTTTCTGCCCAATATTCTCATCCTCTTTTTGGGGATCGCCTTGCTGGAGACCACTGGCTATATGGCACGGGTGGCGTTCCTTCTCGATGGGTTTTTCCACAAATTCGGTTTGCACGGCAAAAGCTTCATCCCCCTTGTGACGGGCTTCGGGTGTACCGTGCCGGCCTACATGGCCGCCCGTACGCTCAAAAACGAGCGGGAGCGGCTCATCACACTTTTTATCCTCGGCTTTATGAGCTGTGGAGCACGGCTGCCGATCTATGTCCTGTTTGCCGGGGCCTTTTTCGGGCAGGATCAAGCCGGGAATATTTTGTTCCTGATCTACATCAGTGGGGCACTGCTGGGTCTTGTGATGGCCAAGATGCTCAAAACCTTCGTATTCAAAGGGGAGGAAGAGCCCTTTGTCATGGAGATGCCCAAGTACCGATGGCCCTCCTGGCGGCTGATCTGGCACACCGTGTATGGCCAGGCACTCAGCTACCTCAAAAAAGCAGGAACCTTCATCCTCGCGGCGTCGATACTGGTGTGGTTTGCCAGCAATTACCCCAAGAGCGACACGATTGCTTCAACCTATGCTGCCAAGATCGAGCATGCCAGCACACCTGAGCAGAAACAGCGCCTTCAAAACGAGAGGACATCCGCACAATTGGAACAGAGCTATCTTGGGCGCATCGGCAAAGCCACGGAACCCTTCTTCGCGCCGCTGGGGTTTGACTGGCGTATGAGTGTAGCCCTTGAGGCAGGGCTTACCGCCAAAGAAGTTGTTGTCTCGACTCTTGGCGTGTTGTACGCTCAGGGCGACAGTGCCGACGAGCAAAATGGCGGCTTGATCGCTGCTCTGCGTAGCAATATTTCGTTACCCGCCGCCATTGCCTTTATCGTTTTTGTGATGATCTATCTGCCGTGTTTTGCCGCATCGGCAGTCTTCACTCGGGAAGCAGGAGGTTGGAAATACTTGGTCTATCTGTTCTTTTTCACGACAGGTACGGCCTGGGTCATGGCACTGCTGGCGTATCACATTACACGTGTTATTGTAGGAGGTTGAAATGGTATTGAGCCAATTGCACAAAGGCGATACGGCGGAAATCGTCAAATTGAAAGCGGACAAAATATTGCGTGACCGATTCGCATCGTTTGGGATCCTGCCGGGCGAGCAGGTGGTGATCCACGAGTGCTCCCTGGCCAAGCAGACCATTGAAGTGGAAGTGGGCAGAAGCACCATTGCCCTGCGCAAAGAAGAGGCGGACAAAATCGAGGTTGAAGCCACCTGATTATCCCCGCTTTTTTTGGCGCTTCCAAGGTATTTTTTTGTATAATGAAAATAATGGTACAAAAGAAAAAACACGTTTGGGGCACCGATGAAACAGAGAATCAGAACAGGCATGATGATAGGGCTGATGGTGACGGCAAGTCTGTTGCACGCGGCGACAAGTGGCTTCGTATGGGGTGGAAACGGTGATGAAGTTTCCTTCTTCGATGACGCTTCAGCTCAGATAGAGAAGCGGGTATCTCACGGCAAGAAGCCCCAGCTTGATTCCCTTTACAAAGAATTGTTTTATGCACCCCTGTGGGTCAAAGCCAAAGGACTGAGCCCATTTGGCAACAGCCTGTTGCGTCTGATTCGTACGGATGGAACCGTCACCAAATCTCTGGCTGTCTATGCGGAGAATCAGGCCGTACGTAAACAGGTCAAAGAACTGGTTGGTCGCAAGGGGGGGACACTGGCAGACAAGGTTGCCCTTGAGCTGGCCATGAGTACACTCTACCGCCACTATGCCCGGTATCGGATCTACGGTGGGATCAGTTGGGAGCCGTTTGCCCGCAAGTTGGAAGCACTGAGCGAAGCGTACAAAACCAAAGTGGGATGGGTCACCTATCGCCCCAAAGCCACCCCAGCCTCGATCCTGAACGATGCCTTGAATGACGGAGATCTCGCTCGGGCATTCAACGATGCCGATCCCAAGCGCTTCGGGTATGCTCCATTGCGAAAAAAGTTGATCCAATATATCCGCATCGCCAAACAAGGCGGCTGGCCGACGTT
>JALVWV010000294.1 GCA_027023145.1 Campylobacteraceae bacterium
TGCCTTCCGGGTGATGTTGGTATCATTGGTATCCCGGACACCCCCCGCATAGAGGAGCATACCGGACAGACCCAAACTCAAAAGTGTTACTCGCATACGCTTCTCCTGTTTGAGTATTATACCAAGTGCGGGTAAAATATACTCCGAAAGGATCCCTATGTCACACCTTCCCATCGAAACATCGACCTTCACCCTTGCCAAAGGCACCCAGTTGCGTGGGGATGATCATGCTCACGTCAAGAGGATGGAGGGGGTCACCGTCGCCGTGTTGTGCGATGGAGTGGGATCGGCCGGTCACGGCGGGGAAGCCGCGCAACGAACCGTACAGTATCTGATCGAAGCGTTCAAAAGCCGACCTCGAAGTTGGAACCTCGAAAAAACAATCCGCCACTTTACCGGGACGATCAACCACCTTCTGTACCGTGAGTCCATGGAGCAGTACGGGCAGCAGGAGCTGGTCACCACGCTGGCGATGGTGGTCATCGAGGGGAACCGTCTCCACGGAATCAACGTTGGGGACAGTCGAATCTATCTTCTGCGTAAAGGAACCCTGACACAGCTCTCACTCGACCACACTCTCCGGGACGAGGGGATGGAACATGTACTGGGTGCGGCTATCGGGCTGGAAGAGGACGTATCGCCCTACTATTTCGAAAACAATCTCCAGGCCGGAGACCGGATTCTTTTGTGCAGTGATGGGCTCTATCCCGAGCTGAGTGAGGCGGAATTGATCGAAGGGATCGGGCTGGGCGCCTCCCACCTGGTCAAACAGGTCAGCCACAAGCATCAGGATAACCTCCCTGATGACACCACCGCCATCGTCCTCGATATCCGAGAACTCGATCCACGTCGCGCTCTCAAGCAGGCGGATTTGACTATCCAGGATACCTACACCAAAGGGGAGACGATCGACGGCTACCGCCTCATCCGCCCCCTGATCCAGAACCATCGCACCTGGCTGGTCGAAAAGCGTGGTGTCCACTATGTGATGAAATTTTCCCCCCTCGAAGCTCAAGAGGACGAGGCCATCCTCGACCGTTTTGTCAAAGAGGTCTGGAATGCCCGCCGCCTCAAAGCCGGTTTCTTCCCCAAGGCTGCCGTTCCTCCCCGGCGTACCCACCGCTACTACATCATGCCTTATCTCGAGGGAGAACCGCTCGATCGGATTTGGAAGCGACCCATGGGAATCGATGAGGGGGTGGCATTGGGTGTCTTTTTGTTGCGGATGGGGCAATTTTTGATCCGGCGCAATCTGGTGCATGGGGACATCAAGCCCGAAAATATCCTCCGACGTGAACGTCGCAGCAAGCGGGTGTTTACCATGCTAGACTTTGGGAGTATTACCGAAGCCTACACCCACACCGGACGTGCCGGGACACCGAGCTACCTCTCCCCGGAGCGCTTCCACGGTGCCCCTTTGAGTGAGTCCACCGAGATCTATGCGATCGGCGTGACCCTCTACCGGATGCTCTGCGGACGGTTTCCTTATGGAGAGATTGAGCCATTCCAGACCCCTGCATTCGACAAAACTCCCCCCAAGCCCACCAAGCTCAACCCCAACATCCCTCTCTGGCTCGAGAGCATCATCCTGCGTGCCATCGACCCCAAACCAAATCGACGCTACGCCCACTACTCCGAGATGCTCTACGAACTCGAACACCCCACCGAAGTCCAACCCTACTTTGACACCCATCTCTCCCTGATCGAACGCAATCCGTTCAAAGTATGCCGGATTGCCTTTTTCTTTTCTTTATTGGTAAATATATGGTACTGGGTGAGCGGTTAAGAGGGATATCTAAAAATATTTAGATAACTATGGTTGAAGTCGTAGGGTGTTGTGCCCTCACAACACCAGAGGGTCAAACACAAGAGAGTCACCATTTGGTGTTGTCGGGGGACGACTGAAGGAAGTGCCTATGGTGCAACACCTTTGTAACTCGAGCAAGCTCAAACAGGTCAGTACGCGAATTTGTACCCACGACGGCGTACCGTATGGATCACCTGGAAACCAAGGATACTTTTGAGCCGTTTGCGGATCTGGTTAATGGCGACTTCGACTGTGTTGTCACTGACATACTCGGGTTCTTCCCAAAGGGCATTGATGATCTCGTCTTTGGAGAAGACCCGCTGTTTGCGCAGAGCAAGAAAAGCGAGGATATCAAAGGTTTTACCATTCAACGAGACGATCTTGTCGTCGTATTCGATCTTTTTGTTGGCGATATCGATGAGGAGTTTGCCCACGTCGATCGTCTCTCCGTGAAGATTGCGCATGTTAGCAAGCACCCGGGCGGCAATGAGATCGGGCTCTTTTTGGTGTTTGACAATCACATCATCCACCCCGAGAGAGAAGTAGGCGACCTGGTTGTTGGGAAATTCTGTCAGGATGAGGATCTTGGTCTCGATCTTTTTGCGTTTGACTTCATTGATGTAGCGCTCGAGGGAAAATTTGATCCCCTCATCGACGATAATAACAAGCTCATAATGGCGAAAATCGGTAAAATTCGTCGCATCGTATAAGTTGCGTGCATTGTCCACAATGCAAATAAAGTAGCGACCAATCTCCCGCTCAAAATCTTCGGACATTTTGTCGTCAAAACCTACTGTGAGTATTCTCATTTCGTGGTAGCCTGCTTTCTGGAGTTTGATTGGGTAAAATGTCTTTTTTCTCTTTTTTATACGCTAATAACGACAGAAACCCTCATTTAATAGCGAATTTATATCTAAAATAAGCTTATTTTAAAATAAAAGTGACAAACTCGATACAATCATTCTCACCCACTATTTCTTGATGCTCTTAACCACATCGTCAATTTGATCGACAACTTCCGTGATCTTGCTCCCCAGATCATCGATGAAGTTTTTTGTTTTGCCGAGGTCTATATTGATCCGCTCTTTGTCCACCTTGATTCCAACATTTTCACCCAAATCAACCGAGCCACTTGCGATATCCTTCTGAAGTTTCTCAGCTTTAGAAGCAAGCATCCCGCCGACCGCATCGAAAAAGCCTTTGGTCTTGCCCAGATCGATGTTGATCTTTTCGCCATTGAGATCAATACCAAGCTTGGAGAGTAAATCGTCGTCACCGTCAAGCCCTTTGAAGCGCTTGTCGTGCCTAGAGTCTTCGTACTCTTTTTTCAAGCGCATCCGTACCGAAGCCTCGTGAGCGGTGAGCCCTTCGGTGTGGGCGATCATGGCGCACTCTTCGCCGATGGCGTTGATACCAGCTTCGCTCATGGAGATGATGGAGGACTTTTTGAGGAAGTGCTCCACACTTAGAGGGGAGTAGAAGCGTGCCGTACCACCGGTAGGCAGCGTGTGATTGGGACCAGCGATGTAGTCACCGATGGGCTCGGGGGTGTTACGGCCTAGGAAGATCGCTCCGGCGTGGCGGATCGAGGGGAGCAGGCTCATGGGGTCTTCGGTGACCACTTCGAGGTGTTCGGGTGCGATCTGATTCATTAGATCGATCGCTTCGTCCATATCACGGGTGATGATGATCGCCCCCCGCTCCTCGATCGATGTGCGGGCGATGGTCTCCCGTGAGAGGGTACCAAGGAATCCTTCGATCTCCTGACGCACCGAGATCGCCAGATCGGCATCATCGGTGATGAGGATTGAGCTGGCCATCTCGTCGTGTTCGGCTTGGGAGAGGAGATCCATTGCCAGCAGATCGGCTGGAGCCGATGCATCAGCCAACACACCGATCTCACTGGGACCAGCGATCATGTCGATGTTGACCTCGCCATAGACCAGTTTTTTGGCTGTAGCGACGAAGATGTTGCCTGGACCCGTGATCACGTCCACTTTGGGGATCGTCTCGGTGCCGTATGCCATCGCACCGATCGCTGAAGCCCCGCCGACGCGGAAGACGTTTTCGACCCCGCAGAGGTGACAGGCAGCCAAGAGAAGTTCATTGAGCTCATTATCCGGCGCAGGCGTACAAACAACAACCTCCTTCACTCCGGCTACCTGAGCGGGGATAACGTTCATCAGGAGGCTGCTTGGGTAGGCCGCTTTGCCTCCGGGGATGTAGAGACCGGCACGATCGACAGGGGTGATTTTTTGCCCCAGTACGCTGCCGGTGGAGTCAGTCTCCATCCACGTCTTAGGCATGAGCTTCTCGTGATAGTCTCGGATACGGTCGTAAGCTAACTGGAGGGCATCACGGAGCTTGGGATCGATCGCATCGTAGGCGGCTCTCATCTCCTCGGGACGGACTTTGAGCTCATCATCGCTCTGAGGGCTCCAGCGGTCAAATCGGGTGATTTGCTCCCGCAGTGCTGCGTTGCCGCTGGTGCGGATTGCTTTGAGCAGGTCATGTACGATCGCGCTGACCCCCTCGATATCCATTGCTCCCCGACCGAGAAGCTCATCAAAATGAACCTTGAAGTCTACGTCTGTCGTGCTGAATGTTTTCATCTTTTTGTGTCCTTGTTGACGTGAGGAAATGAGCGCTTGTAGCGCCTGAGCATGCTCTCGTTGCCCTGCAACCCCCCTTGATGGAGGTAGAGCAGGTGCTGACCCATCTGGTCGCGATGAGCCATGAGCGTCAGCCACCCTTTTGGGTCGTACAAGAGGTCAAATATCACACCGGTTTGTTGCTGTAATTCTATCCAAATTTCGTAAAACTCCCGGTAGAGCTTGCCGAAGTGGTATTTGCGAGGGAGATCGAGGGTCGTCGGCCACATCTTCTCATCGGGTTCAAGCATCGCAAACTGCTTGCGCAGATATGAGCCGTCGCCGACACAGGGAGTGGTATATATTTTAGTGGAGAGTGGAGAGTGGAGAGTGGAGAGTTTTTTGAATGTTTTTTGGAGATAGAGGGCGGTGGTACCAGTACCAGAGGGGAGGAAGATATCGAGGTGATCAATCCCCTGCTCTTGTTGCCAATCTGCTATCTCGTGCGCCAAAATCGCAACACCGTATTCCGCTTCGCTCTGCCGTCCCCCTTCATGGATCAGGAGGGTATCGGGCGGGAGGATCTCCGGGCGCGGTGTCGCGTGAAGCTGCATACCGTTAGCCAGAGCACGGGCGTAGTTGCCGTGCGGATGATCACGCAGATATCCGGAGATATGATCGACATAATAATCAAACATCCACCCCCGTATCCGTGCCAGCACCGAGAGGGAGTACATTGCATTGGACTGCGGCGATCCATACGAAACGACCCGACGTATCTCCGGGAAGTCATGGGTAAGAAAATAATGAAATTTTCGAGCTTTGTTTCCAGAAAAATCGGGATGAATCGCATCGTCGCGCTTGAGATAAAATAAGGAATAATCGAAAACAATCTCTTCAATGGGACTGGGTAAGGCAAGGGAAGTTTTTTGCATCAAATGTTACCTTTTTATTACAGGAAATTTTAGCTTGACTTACATCAGAATCGGGTAAAATGATGCACTTATTTCAGGAGGAACATCATGGATGCAACACATTATTATAACCCGAACGGAGAAGACATTCTCGATGAAAAGATCTACGGAGGCTCCCCTTCTGGTTTCGTCGATTTTAACCGATCCAAATATCGCTGGGACAGCAACATCTACGATCTGATGAATGCCAACACTTGGTTTCCGTCCGAAGTCAACACCTCTGCTGAGAGCAAAAACTTTTCAGCCCTCAGCGACAACGAACAGTCGATCTACAAACTCACCTTTGCACAGCTCAGTTTTAACGACAGTGCTCAGGAGGAGTACCTGAGTGACTTCCGCCGTTTAGCCAACAACCGCTTGGTCAAATCGGTTTTGAGTCTTCAGATCATGCAGGAGGTCAACCACTCCAAATCGTATGCGGTGCTCCTCGATGCAGCTGGCAACTCCGAAGAGGTCTTTAATCTCTACAAATACGATCAAGCACTTAACCGCAAAAACCAGCGCATCGCTGAGCAATTTGCCCGATATATTGACGGTGGCTCAGCCGAAAAAATGCTCCTGAGCTCCATGGCAAGTATCAACCTTGAAGGGATATATTTTCTCCTCGGCTTCAGTTACATTTACCTGCTTGGAGACAAAGTCCCCGGAGCCCGTGATATGATCAAATTCATTGCCCGAGATGAGCTTAATACCCACATGCCACTCTTTGGAAATATTTTTAAAACAATCCACAAAGAAAACCAGATCAGTGCAGCCACAATTGATGAGTGCTACAACATGATTCGGGATGCCGTGGATATCGAGCTGGAGTACGGCAACTACCTGCTTGACAGCTTTCCTATCATGGGCACCACCCCTGAACTGATGGAGCGCACTGTTCATAACTACGCCAATAACCGCCTCAAAACCATCGGTCTAGATCCCATCTTCGAAGAGACACCTGAGACGTACCTGCAGCAGCTGGTCACCAAGCATTTGAATATGAATGAGGTGCGGAGCAACTTCTTTGAGAGCAATGTGTCCAATTATGCCAAGTCAAGCATCGACCTGGACGACTTCTAATTTGTTACGATTACCGTAGTATTCTTCCGGCCATATTTTCGGACAAGATTGTAAATCCGTCGAGCACTGACTGGGTGGGTGCGCACGCAACCGTGTGAGGCGGGTCGTCCGAGTTGGTGGAGGGCTTCGGTGCCATGGATGGCAATACCGTTGTTGAAAAAAGTACTCCAGGGCATGGGGGAGTTGTAGTATTTACGTGAGTAGTGCATGCTTTCCAAAGAGTAGGGTTTGAAAACGCCATTTGGGGTACGGTGACCGGCTTTTCCGGTAGAGGATTTGAAAGTGTAAAGTTGCTCGAGATCTTTATAGACATAAATCCGTTGAACCGATTTATCTACG